>JBOHIT010000479.1:0-3352 GCA_050726155.1 Bradyrhizobium sp. | reverse complement strand
GCGCGGACCCTATGCGGCCCGGCCGGCTTATGACGATCTCATTCAGGGTATGTCCGGCCTCCCCTGGCTTTCGCTGAAAGCGGGGGCGCAAGAACCTCGATATGCGCCGATCATACTGGCCGATCGGATTGTCGGGCTGCAGGTCGCTTTCGCAACGCTTGCAGCGCTGCATCATCGCGATCTGACGGGCGGAGGACAGCGCGTCGACGTACCGATGTACGAAGGCCTGCTATCGATCGTGCTCGGCGAACATCTGGCGGGCTCGATGTTCGAACCGGCTGTGGGCCCGCCAGGCTATCAACGCAGTCTTGCACACAACCGCCGTCCGCACCGGACGCTTGACGGCTACATTTGCACGCTCGTCTATACCGACAAGCACTGGCGCAGCTTCTTCGAGGTGATCGGACAGCTGCAGACGTTTGAAACTGACGTCAGGTTCTCCTCGCAGAACGAGCGGCTCAAACACATAGACGAAGTCTATGGCTACCTCGCGGGCGTGCTTGCCACAAGGACCACGGCAGAATGGATGGCTGCCTTCACAAAGGCAGACATTCCAGTCGCGATGATGCACTCGCTGGACGACATTCTTGGCGACGAGCATCTGAATGCCATCGGCTATTTTCAAACGACCCATCATCCCTCGGAAGGGCCAATCAGAGAAATTGCCATTCCAACCGAATGGTCAACCTCTCAACCTGTATCAACGCGCCATGCGCCACGACTGGGCGAGCACACTTTGGAAGTACTGAGAGAAGCCGGGATTGACCAAGAAACAATGGATGCACTGCTCGAGCAGCGCGTGATAGCGGCTGCAAAAAGCCAAACGACAGGGGAGGAAAACCATGTTTAAGAAGTCGGCTGCAATCGCCGTTCAGGCGTTCGCCATATATGTTTCTCTTTTCCTGGGAGACGCGATCGCTCAGGTCTCGGATGAATCGCTTAAGCTCGCGGTACTCGATGATATGAGTGGACCCTACGCGGAAAATTCCGGGCAAGGCAACGTGCTCGCGGCCAGGATGGCGATCATGGATTTTGGCGGAACAATGTTTGGCAAGCCGATCCAACTGGTCTCCGGCGATCTTCAAAACAAGACCGATGTCGGTTTAGCTATTGCACGCAAATGGTTCGACATCGATCATGTCGACGCAATTCTCGGAATGGGAAGTTCGGGCGTCGCGCTGGCAGTTCAAAGGCTGGCGCTCGAGAAAAACAAGATCACCTTGGCGACCACTCCGGCGACGGCGGAGCTGACAGGAAAGGCGTGTTCGCCGAACTCGGTGCACTGGGTCTACGACACCTATTCGCTTGCAAAAGGAGCGGCAACCGCGGTGGTCCGGCAAGGCGGCCGGAATTGGTACTTCATCACCGCCGACTATGCCTTCGGACACGCGCTCGAGGCCAGCGCCGCCTATTTCGTCAAATCGCTCGGAGGAACAGTTTTGGGTGCCGTCAGACATCCGACCGGATCGTCGGACTTCAGCTCCTTCTTATTGCAAGCACAAAACTCGAAGGCGGAAATCATCGGCGTCGCTAATGCGGGCGCTGATACGATTGCAGCGCTTAAGCAAGGCGCAGAATTCGGCATTGCGCAGGGCGGACAAAAAATGGTTGGTCTGCTCATGCAGGTGACCGAGATTCATACCCTTGGGTTGGATGCGACCCGAGGGCTTCAGTTTGTCGAGGCGTTCTACTGGGATCAGAACGATGAGACGAGGGCGTTCTCGAAGCGGTTCTGGCAGGAGTACGGCCAACCGCCGACACAAGTCCAAGCCGGCACGTACAGCGCCGCAATGCATTACCTGAAGGCCGTTCAAGCTGTCGGCAAGGATACCAAGTTCATCATGGCGAAAATGAAGGAAACGCCCATCAATGACTTCATGACGAAGAACGGAAAGATACGCGACGACGGGCGAGTTATCCGCGACATGTATCTTCTTGGCACCAAGACCAAGGAGGAATCGAAAGGGGAATGGGATCTTATGAAAATTGTTGCGACGATCCCCGGCGAGGACGCGTTTCGGCCCCTGTCTGAAAGCGACTGTCCATTGGTAAAGGCGCGCTGAATTTTCGGAGCGTACACTTGACGACAATCCCGCGCTTGGGCCATGATTGAAACTCAATCAACGACGGTCCAAATGTGCTGTAGCGGCACTTATGCGATCTTTCGCGAAGTTAGAAGGCGCTGCGTTTGTTGAACCAAAAACTGGTGACGGGCTGTTATCAATGGTCGGTATTTGGCTCGGTGCAGAGTTTCCCGTAATTCAGGGATGATCGTAGATCGAATGTTCTCCGGAAGCATCAAATGGTCCGCCAAACGCAGTGTACCCGCCATCGACTGGGATGATCGCACCCGTCACATAGGAAGCTTCGTCGGAGACGAGGAATGCGACGACCTGGGCGATCTCGTGTGGATCCGCCATGCGTCCCAGTGGAGTGCGAGCCCGGATACGACGGGCCTCGAGCCGACCCTGTGCGATCAGGCCGTCAACCAACCGCGTGCGGACATAGCCGGGCGCGACCGCATTGACCCGGATACCATAGCCGGCCCATTCGCAGGCGAGCACGCGGGTCATCATGCCGATACCGGCTTTGGCGACAGAATAGGCAGCCCGGACAGGGACGCCCACCTGCCCAGCTATGGACCCCAAGTTTACCATCGCGCCGCTACCGCGTTCGGCCATCCGTGCTGCGACGGCCTTCGACACAAGAAATGTGCCGTTGATATGGATCGCCATGGTCTTCTCGAAAACAGCCAGAGTTTGGGCAAGCGTTGGAACTGCGCCGTCGTCCACACCGGCATTGTTGACCATGATGTCGATCTTCCCAAAGGCCTTCATCGTCTCGTCGACCATGTAGCCAACTTCGTCTTCGCGCGAGACGTCGGCCCGCACCGCCAGATGCCCCTCGCCCATCGAGGCTGAAGCCTGCTGCGCGGCGTCAAGGTCCACATCGTTCAGTGCAACGCGCGCGCCTCGCTCGGCCAACAAGCGCGCGATTGCAAGTCCGATACCGTTGGCCGCTCCAGTTACGAGAGCGGTCCGCGTGTTCAAAGGAGAATGGGTCATCTGGACACTCCCGTCGACTCGGATCAGCGGAATCGAGAGAAGTCGGACTGGCGCTTCTCCAGGAAGGCAGTTCTGCCCTCAACTGCCTCGTCGGAATTGACGAAGGACGCAAGGCCATCGGCCGCCATCTTCGCCTGACCGAAAATATGTGCGCTGTCGGCGTTGAACGCATGCTTGAGAAATTTCAGCGCAGTGGGGCTCAACGCCACGGCCTGCTTGGCGAGCGAGCGGGCCTCTTCCATCAGCTTGTCCTCCGGGACCACGCGATTGATCAGTCCCCACTGGAG
>JBOHIT010000478.1:0-7220 GCA_050726155.1 Bradyrhizobium sp. | reverse complement strand
ACCGAAAAGCTGGCCTCGCTCGGCCAGCTCACCGCCGGCATCGCGCACGAAATCAAGAATCCGCTCAACTTCGTCAATAATTTCGCAGCACTTTCGGCGGAGCTGACCGATGAATTGAAGGATGCGCTCAAACCGGCCGATCTTGCAGAGAAAATTCGCGTAGAGGTCGATGAGCTGACCGGCCTGCTCAAGGACAATTTGCAAAAGGTGGTTCAGCACGGAAAGCGCGCCGATTCCATCGTCAAGAACATGCTGCTGCATTCGCGCGAGGGAAGCGGCGATCACCGGCCCGCCGACATCAACGCGCTGATCGACGAGAGCCTCAATCTCGCTTATCACGGTGCCCGCGCCGAGCGACCCGACTTCAATGTCACGCTGCAGCGCGACTTCGACGCGAGCGCGGGCATGGTCGAGGTGTTTCCGCAGGAAATCACCCGCGTGTTGTTGAACCTGATCTCGAACGGCTTTTATGCCGTGAACAAACGCAAGCTCGAGCAGGGCTTCGATCCGGTGCTCAGCGTAGCCAGTCGCAATCTCGGCGATGCCGTCGAGATCCGCATCCGCGACAACGGCACCGGCATTCCGCCTGAGGTCAGGGACAAGATGTTCAATCCGTTCTTCACCACAAAACCCGCGGGCGAAGGCACCGGGCTTGGCCTGTCGATGAGCCATGACATCATCGTGAAACAACATGGTGGCACAATCGACGTCGATACCGAGCCCGGACAATTTACCGAATTTCGCATTGTTCTGCCGAGGAGCAGCAATTCCACAAACAAGAACCGAGGTCAGACGTGAACATTTTGGTGCTTGTGGTCGATGACGAGCCCGACGTCGAGGCGCTGTTTCGCCAGCAATTTCGCAAGGATTTGCGCGCGCAGCGTTTCGTGATGGATTTCGCCAATTCGGCTCCCGCTGCGCTGGCGCGGATCGCGTCCACCACCGGGCAATCGCTGATCCTGATCCTGTCAGATATCAACATGCCCGGGATGACCGGGCTCGAAATGCTGCCCAGGGTCAAGGAAATGCGGCCGGACGTTCCCGTTATCATGATCACCGCCTATGGCGACCCCGAAACCAGGCGCAAGGCGATTGAAGGCGGCGCAATGGGGTTGCTGACCAAGCCGATCGACTTCGCTTTGCTCCGCGAGGAAATCGATACGCGGCTCGCGCAGGCGAGCTAGGGCGTGGACCCATAAATCTGTCGAGCTGATAGAGACTGCTGGGCCTCGATACCCGACATATTGTTGCATAGCAGCGACGCGACGCTAAGTGTCAACGGCGGACGTCCCATCTAGTGCTCGATCAGCGACTTGATGCAACGGTACCAAGGAAAATTGAAGCCTCCCAAGTCTAGCCCTTTCGAGCGGACGCCGCTGCGCGGCCGACACCAATCTGCATCAAGTCTCGGCCAATCACGAGTTCGCCCGAAAAGCCCTTGCCTGCAGGCAACAGCTGTTCTCGCGTTGCGTTACCCGGCACAATGTGGCTGAGGACTAGCTTCTTCACGCCTGCCGCTTCGGCTATTCCGCCAACCTCTTCAACCAGCGTATGGCCGCTAAGCAGATGTTGCATCAAGCCTTCTTCGGCGACCGAACGCGGCGTCGGAAAAAGACCATTGACCCATCTCGTCACGATGACCTCGTGAACGAGAATGTCTGCGCCTTTTGCAAGCTTGATTAGGTTCTCGCTGCGCGCCGTGTCGCCGGAGAACACGATAGACCCATCGTCAGTGTCGAAGCGAAAAGCGAATGCAGGCCAGACCGGAGCGTGCGCCACCAGGGTTGCCGAAACACGAACGCGATCGTCCTCGAACACCTTGAATGGCTCCATCGGGGGAGAAGGGGTCTCATTGGGCGATTTGAACCCTGCAATTTGCGGGATATCGATGTCGTGCACCTCGACCAACGCTTCGAGGCTTCGTCTACCGTTGTCGCGGATTCGGTCGTTCAAATCTGTCGCGAAAGCCTGGTAGATGTAGCCCGTCATATCTTTGGTTCCCGGCGTGGGATTATCGGGACTGATAATTGGCGCGGTCGGGGTCGGAGCGCCGGGGAGTGAAAAAACAGGCGCCATTTGGCCTCGCCGGCCCGGACCAAAGACCTTGAGGGGCGAGGCAGGACGGTCGAGCCCGGTAAACAGCCCGAACAGCAACAGATTTGGATAATCGACGGTATGATCGGAATGGAGATGGGTCAGAAAGACCGCTCTCAAGCTGGGGCCCGTAACGGTACGGCTACTGGCAGGCGATACCGCTTGCTGAAGGCGCCTGCCGACGCCCTCGCCGCAGTCCACGAGGTAATAGGCATCTCCAACAGCCACGGCCGACGAGATGCCGCACTGGTCAGAATTGGGCCACCACGTGGGACCGCCTGCCGTGCCCAACAAAAGAAGTCGGGTCCTCGAATTCAGGGTATCGCCGGAGGATTGTGCGACCTGGATTCGTGTGTCCAGCCTGCCATCGCCAGCGATCGCGGAGCACATCATGGGCGCGATCAGGCTCGCTCCAACGGCGCTTCCCGCGATGAAGCCACGGCGCGTGAACGCTTGCCGAACGGCAAGTCCGATCAGGTTGCACATTACATTATCCTCTCGAAAGGCCTCGTGCCCGGAGTTGCGTGAGGATACGCCTGGGCCGTTGCTCGCACCTTCAGAAGAGCTTCTTTTTCCTTACCGCCATCTTGTTTTCCGTGCCGACGCGTGTGTTAGGTTCGATGGCGAGGCCACCGCGACTGCCGGAACAGCGAATGCGCTATCTGTTCGAGGACTATGCGCTTGACACCGACCGGCGGGAATTGTGCCGGCGAGGTGAGATTGTACGGCTCGAGCCGCAAGCCTTCGACCTTCTGGAGCACCTGATCCGAAACCGCGGGCGACTGGTCAGCAGGGACGATTTGATCGCCTCTGTCTGGGCAGGGCGGATTGTCTCCGACTCGGCCATGACGACCCGCATCAACGCAGCACGATGCGCGATTGGCGACAACGGCAAGGCGCAGCATCTCATCAAGACCGTACCTCGGAAAGGCATCCGCTTCGTGGGCACGGTCCTGGAGGAAGAGGCCGGCTGGCAACCATCGACGCCCTACCCCGCGCCGCCAGACAAGCCCTCGATCGCCGTTCTCGCCTTCACCAATATGAGTGGAGAACCGGAGCAGGAGTATTTCAGCGACGGCATTACCGAGGATATCATCACCGAGCTGTCCCGGTTCGGCGAGCTGTTCGTCATCGCCCGGAACTCGAGCTTCCGGTTCAAGGGCAAATCACCGGACATACGCCAGGTCGGCCGTGAACTCGGCGTGCGCTACGTTCTTGAGGGAAGCATCCGGCGCGCGGGTGATCGCATCCGCATCAGCGCTCAGCTCATCGACGCCGTTACCGGCGCCCAGCGTTGGGGAGAGCGTTACGACCGCGACTTGAAGGACATTTTTGCTGTCCAGGATGAGGTTTCCCGCACGATCGTCTCGGTCCTGGTGATCCATGTCAACAAGGCCGAGGTCGAGCGCACGCTTTTGAAGCCGCCGGCGACCTGGCAGGCACACGATTTCCTGATGCGCGCTTCGGATGTTTGGTTGGCGCGCAACGCGGACGACCCTCACGAAGCGCGGCGTCATCTCTACGAAGCGCGAAGTCTCCTCGATCGCTCCATTTCCCTCGACCCGAACTACGCTCGCGCCTATGCCCTGCTTTCGCAGACTCACCTGGTTGCCTGGGTCCAGCCGCTGGATGAAGACCACCTGAATCCTGCCGCACTCGAACGCGCGCATCGCTTCGCTCGAAAGTCCCTTCAACTTGGTCCCGAGCTGTCGATCGCACACGCCCAACTCGGAGGGGTGCTGACCTTCGAGGGCCAGCATGAGCTGGCTATCGCCGAGTTCGAGAAGGCCGTTGCACTAAACCCCAATTTTACGGATTGGTGGTTCGGCATGGCGCTACTGCGCGCGGGCGAGCCTGCGAGGGCCGTCACGATTATCGAGACGCACATGCGCTATGATCCGTTTTGTTCACCATGGGCGCTGGGCCAGTTGGGGCTCGCTCACTATATGCTGAAGGAGTTTTCGAAGGCGCTGTCTCCTCTCCGCGAACTTGCGTTGCGGGTCCCAAACGTGAGGCAAGGTCACGTCTTCCTGGCCGCCAATTTGGCGCAGCTCGGGCAGCTCGATGAGGCCCACGCAGAGGCCGACGAAATTCTGCGAATAGATCCGAAGTACACGATCTACGGCACTCAAAGGCAGCTGGCACTATTCAAGCGCACCGAAGATGTCGAGCATTTCCTTGATGGCCTGCGCAAGGCGGGCCTGCCTGAGAAATAGGCTCTATTGCCGCGAATGTGATTCAAGCAATAGGTCCACGCCCTGGCGCCCTACTCCGCCATCTCCGCAGGTGGCGTCACTCCGGGCCCGGCCAGCGGCCGCTCTTCCATCAGGATCATGCAGAGCGTGGCACCGGCCATCAGCGCCGCGGCGGCGCCGAACACGTAGCGAAATGCCGTGATCATGTCGGCGACGGGAATCGAATTCACGGGGCCGTGGTGTTCACCGACCAGCGAAATGTCGGCGCCCAGCACCATCAGCAGGATCGCGGTGAAGGCGGCAACCGTGAATGACGACATCAGCGAGCGGAAGAAATTCATCGCGCCGGTGACGGTGCCGATCTGCGGGCGCGCCACCGAATTCTGCAGCGAGACCACGCTGACGGGAAAGGTGGTGCCGAGCCCGAGCGCGAACACCGACAGCAGCACCAGCAGCCCCCACAGCGGCAGCGTGGTCAGCGCCAGCGCGCCCCCGGAGACCGCGGCGATCAACGTTCCTGTTATCGCGACGCGCTTGTAGTGTTTCGCGCGCGCCATGGTGCGGCCGGCGATCGCCGCCCCGCAGGTCGAGATCGCGGCGAGCGGGATCAGCGCAAGCCCCGCCTCGCTGGCGCTGAGATGATAGACCACCTCGTAATAGAGCGGCAGATTCACCGTCAGCCCGGTGATGGCGCCGAGCGCGCAGCCGCCGGCCGCCATCGCATAGGGCACCACCGTTCCGCCCATCAGCGGCAGCGGCAGGAACGGCTCGTCGGCCTTGCGCGCGTGCCAGACGAAACTGAGCGCCAGCGCTGCCGACGCGCCCAGCATCGCGATGATGGTCGGCGACAGCCAGAGATAACGGTTGCCGCCCCAGGTCAGCACCAGCATGAACACGACGGCCGACGCCATCAGCAACACGCCGCCGAGCCAGTCGACCTTGCGCCGGCGGTGGAACACGGGGATCTTGGCCATCTTCGGTAGCAGCAGCGCCAGTGCGGCGAGCGCCAGCGGCACGTTGATCCAGAAGATCATCGACCAGTGCAGATGCTCGGCGAAAACGCCGCCGACCACCGGCCCGCCGATCCCGGCCGCGACCCATACGCCGCTGAAATAGGCCTGGTACTGGCCGCGTTCGCGTGGGCTTACCACATCTGAAATCACGGTCTGCACGACCGGCATGATGCCGCCGCCGCCGAGCCCTTGCAGGCCACGCGCCAGGATCAGTATCGGCATGTTCGGCGCCAGGGCGCAGAGAATGGAACCTGCGATGAACAGGCTCAGCGCCGCGATGATCATGGCGCGGCGGCCATAGATGTCGCTGAGCGTGCCGAACACCGGCGCCACCGCGGTCGACGCCAGCAGGTAGGCCGTGATCACCCAGGAGAGATTGGAGACGTCGCCGAACTGGCGGCCGATGGTCGGCAACGCCGTTGCAACGATGGTCTGGTCGAGTGCTGCCAGAAACATCGTCAGCATCAGGCTGATCAGGATGGTGCGGACCTCGTCCTGGGTCAGCGGCGCGGGCGGCGCAATCGGCGGCGCATCGCTGACATCGATGACCTCAGTCGTGATGTGCGAGATTTCAGCTGAAATTTCGTCGGTCAATGTATCGTGGTCGGCAGGTTGACGGTTCTGCCGTTCGAACTTGTTCATTTGAGGCGTAATATTTTTCTTCGCGGCCCAAAGCCGCCGAGATGGAATCGCTATATTGCGCGCACTTTAGAACTCAAATCCCTCCTGCGGCAGCCGCCTGCGCGCATGGGAGCATCCCGCGAGCGCAGCTTCGCAATCCCGTGATCGGCCTTCGCCGGAAACGTCAGGCTTTCGGCGGCTTCTTCAGCCGCGCCCGCTTCGGCAACAGCGCCGGCCATTGGACGATGTGATCTTCGAGATCCTCGTCCGCAATCTCGCTCTCCGTTCCCTGCACCCGCCCGCGCACGGAGACGCCGGCCTCATGCACGGTATTGGGATCACCCGAAATCAGCGGATGCCACCAGTAGAGATCGCGGCCCTCGGCGACCAGCTTGTAGCCGCAGCTCGGCGGCAGCCAGTTCAAGGTGCGGACGTTTTCCGGGGTCAGCCGAACGCAGTCGGGAACCTGGGAGGAGCGGTTCGGATAGTCCTTGCAGGCGCAGGAGCCCGAATCGAGCAGCTTGCAGGAGACATGGGTGAAATAGATCTTGCCGGTATCCTCGTCCTCGAGCTTCTCCAGGCAGCAACGCGCGCAGCCATCGCACAGACTTTCCCATTCGGCGCTGGACATCTCTTCCAACATCTTGGTTTTCCAGAAGAATCCTTCCTGGGTGGAAGCAGGCTTGGGCGGTGCGGTCATGAAATCAGGGCTGTCCGGATCGGATCGGTCTGGGCCCTTCTAGGAGGTGGGGCGCCCGGCGCGCAAGCGAAACGGCTTTCAGCCCCCATAAAAAACGGGGGCAGCGTTAGCCCTGACCACCAGAATGGTGAGCCAGACCATTGGTTTATGGCGCCTGCTCGGATAGAACAACCGCGAGTCCCCAAGGCTCGGTTTGAGGTCGCTTGGCGAGCCGTAAAAGCGCCTTGGGTTTGCCGCAACATCCAAGCAAGACGTCTCGTCAGCGCGCCATGCGTGCGCATGAGCGCCTATGAACCGACCAAGGGCCCCGGTGCGCCAGATCATTCCAGCGGGATGGAAGAAGAAGTTCCAGCACATCATGCTGGACCTCGACGCGCGTATCGACTCGACGCTGTTCTCGTCGGGCAAGGGCCTGCGCGAACTCTATGAGCGCTTCTCGACCTTCATGGACCGCTTCTATGTCGGCCGCTGGAAGCGCTGGGTGTTCATCGAGCCGATGTCGGAAGCCGCCACCATCGGCCTCGGCGGTCTGCTGTTGATGCTGGCGCTCGCGGTGCCCGCGTTTCGCGAAACCGCCGATGACGACTGGCTGAAGAA
>JBOHIT010000477.1:0-6570 GCA_050726155.1 Bradyrhizobium sp. | reverse complement strand
GTGGTGACGTCCGTCAACGACGGCGAGGCCCACAACATGGGCAAGGACGCCCATCTCGCGCATGATTTGCGTTACGACCGCGCCGACGAGTTCATGGAGGTGGTGCTCGGCCATTGGGATTCCTGGGAAGACGGCTCGCTGATCATCGACAAGAAGAGCGGCCGTTTCGCCGACCCGACCAAGGTGAAACGGCTCGACCACAACGGCGCGTTCTTCAAGTCGCGCGGGCCGTTCACGGTGCCGCGTTCGCAACAGGGTCATCCCGTCGTGATCCAGGCCGGCGCCAGCGGCCGCGGCCAACGTTTCGCCGGCCGCTGGGGCGAAGTGATCTTTACTGCCGCGCGCAATCTCGCCAATGCCAAGCAAGGTTACGACGCCATCCGTGGTGAGGCCGCCAAGGCCGGACGCGATCCCGACCAGATGTTCCTGTGCAACCTGATCACGCCGGTATGCGGCGCCACCAAGGCCGAGGCCGAGGACAAGATGGCGCTGATCGGCAAACTGCCGCTGGAAATCGATGCGCTGTCGCTGCTGGCGGAAGGCTTGAACTTCGACTTCGCCGCGAAGGGCATCGACGAGCCGCTGACCACGGAGGAATTGCAGGGGATGCAGGGCATGCTCGGTATCCGCGACGGCGTGCTCAAGACGTCGGGCAAGCCCAACCCGTCGACGCGCGACTTCATAACTTTTAGCGGCCGCGGTCAGACCCAGGATGCGATTGTCGGCGGGCCGAAGGAGATGGCCGACCGGCTGGAAGAAATGTTCGTCGGCCGCGGTTGCGACGGCTTTGTGATCGCGGCGACCTATGTGCCCGGCTCCTACGCCGATTTTGTCACGCACGTGGTGCCGGAACTGCAGCGCCGCGGGCTGTTCCACAAGGACTACACCGGCAACACGCTGCGGGAAAATCTGGGCCTGCGGCGCCCCGTTGCCGGCGCATGGAAGACCCCGCCGCAAGCCGCGGCCGAATAAGAACAAGAGCGAACAAGAACAACAGGAAGCAATCATGCGTTGGCTCAAATTCACCGTCGCCGGCAACACGTCCTGGGGCCTCGTCGAGGGCGACAAGGTCTTCACCGTCAGCGGCGATCCCTTCGGCGAATGGCAGCGCACCGCGCAGTCCCAACCGCTGAAGGACGTGAAGATCGAACTGCCGCTTGTCCCGCGCACGTTTTATTGCGTCGGCCTGAATTATTTGAAGCATCTCAAGGAAGCAGCCGACAAGGCCGGCACGGTCCCCAACGTGCCGGACCGCCCCGAAATCGGTTACCGCGCCCAGAACGCGCTGATCGCCCATGATGAAGAAGTGGTGATTCCGGCGACCGCGACCGAGAACATCCACTATGAAGGCGAACTCGTCGTCGTCATCGGCAAGAAGGCAAAACACCTCAACGCGGCCAACGCGATGTCCTGCGTGTTCGGCTACACCATCGGCAACGATGTCAGCGAACGCAGCTGGCAAAAGGCCGATCGCTCGCTATGGCGGTCCAAGAACGCCGACACCTTCAAGCCGATGGGTCCATGGATCGAGACCGACGTCGATCTCGACAAGATGGAAACGGCGATCCGGGTCAACGGCAAGGAAACCGGCCGCTTCCACACCAACGAGATGATCTTCGGCGTCGTGCCCTTCATCGTCGAGCTGACCAAATACTTCACGCTGTGGCCGGGCGACGTGATCTGGATGGGCACCGACGGCGCCTCGCCCAACCTGAAGGCCGGCGACGTCGTCGAGATCGACATCACCGGGATCGGCACCCTGCGCAACAAATTCGTGGCCGAGCAGGCATGAGCCGGCACAGCACCGCGCATTATTTCCTCGAAGGCCTGGTCGATCTCGGCGTCGAATACATTTTCGCCAATCTCGGCACCGACCATGTGTCGCTGATCGAGGAGATGGCGCGCTGGGACAAGGATGGCCGCAAGCATCCCGAGATGATCCTGTGCCCGCACGAGGTCGTCGCGGTGCACATGGCCGGCGGCTACGCGCTGGCGACGGGGCGTGCGCAGGCGGTGCTGGTGCATGTCGATGCCGGGACGGCCAATGCCTGCATGGCGATCCAGAACCTGTTTCGCTATCGCCTGCCCGTGCTGTTGTTTGCCGGACGCGCGCCGCACACGCTGCACGGCGAACTGACCGGCTCGCGCGATACCTACGTCCATTTCGTCCAAGACCCGTTCGATATCGCGAGCATCGTCCGCCCGTACGTCAAATGGGAATATTCATTGCCCTCGGGCGTCGTGGTGAAGGAGGCGCTGGCGCGCGCCGGCGCCTTTGCGCACAGCGATCCGCCGGGTCCGGTCTACATGATGCTGCCGCGCGAAACGCTCGCGGAAGAATGGGATGAGGCGGCGATGCCGTCCTATCCTCCGGCACGCTATGGCAGCGTACAGGCCGGCGGCGTCGAGCCTGTTCGGGCGGAGGCGATCGCGCAAGCCCTGATGGCGGCGGAGAACCCGGTGGCGTTCGCCGCCTATCTCGGCCGCAAGCCGCAGGCGGTTGCCGTGCTCGAGCGTCTCGCGCGCACGACCGGGATCCGCGTCGCCGAGTTCAATTCGATCGATCTCAACATCCCGCAGGACTCGCCGTGTTTCGCCGGCTCGGATCCGCTGCCGTTGCTGGAACACGCCGATCTCGGCCTGTTGCTTGATTCCGACGTGCCGTTCGTGCCGCAATATGCCAAGCGCGCCAGTACGATGAAATGGATCCAGATCGACGTCGACCCGCTGAAGGCGGATTTTCCGATGTGGGGATTTGCGACCGACATGCGCATCCAGGGCGATTGCGCGATCGTGCTGCAACAGGTGCTCGATGCTGTCGAAGCCCGCGCCGACGATGCCTATCGCAAGCGCGTCAGCGATCGCATTGCAAGCTGGGGCGGCGCACGCGAGGCATCGGCCAAGCGCCGCGCCACGGCCAGCGCAAACAGGGGCGTTTCGGGCGCGCTGAACCCGGCCTTCGTGTTCGCAACGCTGAGCGGAAAATTGTCGCAGGACGACGTCGTGCTCAATGAGGCGATCCGCAACGGCCCGGTGCTGCAGGAACACATCGTCCGCACCAGACCCAAGAGCTATGTCGGCCTCGCCGGCGGCGGGCTCGGGTTCTCCGGCGGCATGGCGCTCGGGCTGAAACTCGCAGAGCCCAACCGCCGCATCGTGCAGGTGATCGGCGACGGCGGATTTCATTTCTCCTCGCCCGACAGCGTCTATGCGGTGGCGCAGCAATACCAGATTCCGATATTGACCATCGTGCTGGACAATGGCGGCTGGCAGGCGGTGAAGTCGGCGGTGCAGCGGGTTTATCCCAAAGGCATCGCCGCCGAGACCGATCAATTCCAGTCGCGGTTGACATCCGGCCGCCAGGGCGACCGGCGGGATTTTTCCGACGTCGCCAAAGCCTTCGGCGCCTACGGCGAATGCGTCGCCGAGCCGGATCAGCTTGGCGCCGCCATCGACCGCGCCTTTGCCGCGCTGGATGACGGCAGAGCGGCGGTATTGCATATTCAGGTTACGCGGCTTTGAAATCCTGACGGGGGTAAATTCGATGAGAATACCGAACCGATATTCTCTGACGGCCGCCTGCCTTGCTTTGTTCGCTATCGTCGCCGGCGTGACCGCGCCCGCATCCGCCCAGGAAGATCCGTCAAAATATCCGAGCCGGCCGATCCACCTCATCGTCGGCTTCGCGGCGGGCGGCGGCAACGACATCATCGCCCGCGTGTTCGGACAGAAATTGTCCGAAAGCCTTGGCCAGCCCGTCATCGTCGAGAACAAGCCGGGTGGCGGCGCGATCGTCGCGACCGAGTATGTCGCGAAGTCCGCGCCGGACGGCTACACGCTGTTGATGAGCGCCAGCGGCATATCGATCAATCCCGCCGTCTACGCCAAGCTGCCCTATGACGCGGTAAAGGACTTCGTCGCGGTTTCCCAACTCGGCTCGTTTCCGCTGATCATGATCGTCAGCGCCGCCTCGCCGATCAGGTCGGTGGCGGAGCTGGTGGCTTACGCCAAGGCCAATCCGGAGAAGATGAATTATGCCAGTTCATCCGCCTCGTTCCAGCTCGTGACCGAACTGTTCAAGCAGAAGACCGGCGCGCCGATGCAGGTGATTCCCTACAAGAGCGCCAACGAATCGGTGCTGGCCGTCATCGGGGGACAGGTGACCACGACCATCGCGGACGCCGGCCCCGTGGTCAGCCAGGTCAAAAGCGGGACGGCGCGGGCGCTGGCGATCGCCGCCCCCAAACGGATGGAAGACCTGCCCGATGTGCCGACGTTGAAGGAAGCCGGCGCCGATGTCGACGCTGTCTTGTGGAGCGGCATCTTCATGCCCAAGGCCACGCCACCGGTCATCGTGAAAAAACTCGAGGCCGAGTTCATGCGGATCGCAAAACTGCCTGATGTGATCGCCCGCCTCAAGCCGCTCGGCATCGACACGGTCGGCAATTCCTCGGAAGAGTTTGCGAACATCCTCGCCGCGGATATCGCGCGCTGGGGCGCGGTCGCGAAAGCCGCCAATATCAGGATTGAGCAGTAGCATTACTCGATCTTGATGCCGGCGTCCTGGATCACCTTGCGCCAGCGCGCTTCCTCGACGCCGAAGTAACGGTCGAGCGCCTCGGGCGGCTGCGCCACCATCACCAGCCCTTCATTGACCTCGAGTTTTTTGAACGCCTCGGATTGGACGGCTTTGGCGGCTGACTTGTTGAGGCGGTCGATGATCTCGGGCGGCGTTTTGGCCGGCGCGTACACGCCGTACCAGGCTTCGGCGGCATAGCCGCGAACGCCGGCTTCCGACACCGTCGGCAATTGCGGAAACGCCGGCGAGCGTTCCGCCGACGTCACCGCGATCGCGCGCAACTGACCGGCGGCAACCAGCGATGCGGCGCTGGCGACCGTGGTGAAGATCACCTGGATCTGCCCACCGAGCAGGTCGGTGATCGCGGGCGCGGCGCCCTTGTAAGGCACGGTGGTCAGGTTGACCTTGGCCATGTGCTTGAACAATTCGCCGGCCAGATGCGCCGAGGTGCCGGTGCCGTAGGTGCCGTACGACAATCTATCCGGTTCGGCTTTGGCCGCCGCGATCAGATCGGCAATCGATTTGATCGGCGACGCCGTGTTGACCACGACGAGGTTGAAGGAACGCGCGATCAGCGCCACCGCCGCAAAATCCTTGTGGGCATCGTAAGGCAGTTTCGCGTTCAGGCTTGGGTTGACCGCATTGGCGAAGGTTCCCATCAGCAGCGTGTAACCGTCCGGCGCGCTGGTCGCCACCGATTGCGTGCCGATGATGGTGCCCGCCCCCGGCTTGTTCTCGATGATGACGGAGGCGCCGAGATCTTTTGCCATCTCCTGCGCCAGCGTCCGCGCCACCACGTCGGTACCGCCGCCTGGCGCGAACGGCACCACGATCCTGATGATCCGGTCCGGATAGGCTGCGAAGGCGTGCGAACTCGCCAGCACGGCGCACACGGCAAGCGCGAACAGCGTAACGAGAAAGTTCGTATTGCGTCCGGTTCGCATGTTTGAATCCGCCCAAAGCATGAACTGCCGGACCAAGCCTCGCAGTGACGAACCGATAGTCAGACCGCCGTCGGCTCTAAACCGCCGTCGCCTTGGCGAACTCGACGTAGATTTCGCGCAGGCGATCGGTCATCGGCCCGGGCTTGCCATTGGCGACGGTCTTGCCGTCGATCGAAACCACCGCCTGCACGAACACGGTGGCGCTGGTGATGAAGGCTTCCTTGGCGGCCAGCGCCTCTTCGACCGTAAATGCCCGCTCCTCGATCCGGAGTTGGCGCTCTTCAGCGAGCCTGACCACCGCCTTGCGGGTGCAGCCGGGCAAAATCTCGCTGCCGTTCTGCCGCGTCACCAGCACGTCCTCCTGGGTCAGGATGAAGGCCGAGGACGAACCGCCTTCGGTCACCTTGCCGTCCTCGATCATCCAGGCTTCGCCGGCGCCGGCGACCGCCGCGGCCTGCTTGGCCAGCACCTGTGCCAGCAGCGCCACGCTCTTGATGTCGCGGCGGGTCCAGCGCAGATCGGGCACCGTGATCACGGGAATGCCGGTCTTGGCCGACGGCGCGTTGATGATGTCTTTCACCGACGTGAACATGACCAGCGTCGGCTTGACGTCCTTGGGAAAGGCAAAGTCGCGGCCGGTGTCGGCGCCGCGCGTCACTTCCAGATAGACCATGCCGTTGACGAGGTTGTTGCGCGTCACCAGCTCTCTCTGGATTTCCTCGATCCGCGCAACGGTCTCCGGCAGCGCCAATTCGATCTCGCCGACCGAGCGCTCGAGCCGCGCCAGATGCGAGGCGTTGTCGATCAATTTGCCATCCAGCACCGCGGCGACCTCGTAGATGCCGTCGGCAAACAGGAAACCGCGGTCGAGGATCGAGACCTTGGCGTCAGCCAGGGGCACGAATGAACCGTTGACGTAAGCGATCTGTTCCAAGCGAAGTCTCCTGAGGGCGGTAATTTGATAGCGGCGGACCTTATACGCAAATTGTTAACGCCGATAAACCCTCGTGTCGTCATTCCGGGGAGCCTTATAGAGGCGAACCCGGA
>JBOHIT010000476.1:0-20367 GCA_050726155.1 Bradyrhizobium sp. | reverse complement strand
GTCTGACCGTTGCGGTGCAGAACCATCGGCATTTCCGGCCTCTGCGAGCATTTCGCGCATTTCCGCGATAATTTCGTCGGATTGCAGCGGCTTGCCGAAAAACCGGCTGTCTTTCGGTATATCGCTCCCGGACAGTTTGAGCTGCCCGGACGCCAGGATGATCTTGATCGGCGGCCAGCGCTCGTGCACGGCGTGCGCGAGCTGTAGCCCGCTCATGCTGCCCGGCATCTGAACGTCGGTGAGGACAAGCGCGATATCAGATCGAGAACGGAGGATGGCCATCGCTTCGTCGGCATCTACGGCCTCGACCGGAACGTAGCCGGCGTCTTCCACCATATCGACGACGCGCATGCGCAACAGCATCTCGTCTTCAACGACGAGCACGACGAGCGGAAGGAGGGAATGATCCAGGGGCATCATGCACGGTTCAACGGCGCGCCGTGACGAGGCGCACTTCATGAACGGCCGCACCCGATCCCGTCTCGCGCAGGCAGGATGGTGCAATATTCGGCCAGACCTCGTTGACGCAGTTTCCAGCAGCGATGGGCAAGCGGTCTGCCTTGGGCAACGCAACGGCTTCGTCGGCTTTCACGGCCGGCGCGAAGCCAGGCAGCGCAATCACCAACGCGCACAAAGCCACGAAAATCGCGAGCGCCGAGATGGATTTGATCATTTTGGGCTGCTGACTGTGGCGGGTCGCCAATCCCGCTGCGCTCGGGGATCGGTTGGCAACGGCGCCACAGACGCAGAGTTCCGCGAGCGTTGCTTATATTCGCATCGCGCTGCCGGCCAATTAAGGCAATCGACGACATGGCGCTCGCAGCGGCCCGTCATTGCGTGCCACAGCGGCCGCTGTCAGTTACGAAAATCGATGCTGCGCAGAATGAGGCCGGGAGGGGTGCCCTCGAATTCCCGCGCCATGTATTTGCGCGACGCGCATTGTTCGATCCGGTCGCGCAACCGGACAAACTGTTCTTCGCGCTTTTCCGCCGGCGTCCGAACGCCGCGTTCGAGATCGTCCATCGCTGAAGCGCTGACGGCGCAGGGAATTTCCCTGTCGCCGTCCATCATGGAAAACTTGAGCACCATGCGGTCGAACTCATAGCCTTCGATATTGCCGCGTGCGAGCGTCATCAGGCTTTCCTCCTGGATCGGAGCGATGGTGTTCCCCACTTAACCTACCACCATCTTCTTGCGAGCCGGCGGCGGATTGATTTCGAGAATCCGGCGCAGGCAGTCGGCTTCGGTATCATGCGGGCCCGAAACGAAGGTGCCGCTGACCTTGGTCGAATACCAGCCGGACACGACACCGAGGCGGAGCGATTCTTCTGTCTTGACGTGACGGGGCGAGAGATTTTGCATCAGGTACTTTCAGTTTGCTCCGTTCGATCTTGCGTCGAACGCGCGGGGTGAAGTCTTGTTTGTCGAAGGCCGAAAACTCATCTTGTTCAGGTATCATCCCCGGCGAGCCGGGTGAGATCGGCAAGCACCGCGCTCACGAGATCGCGGTGATGCGTGTCCGATGGCGCGAGGCTGGCCGAATAGAGATTGAGGACGTAACGCGCCTTGGCTACCGCCTCGGACCATGACGCGGCCGGTACGGCAAGGAGCTGGAGCTCGACGACGCCCTGCTTGTCGCGCAACAGTTTGGCGTTGGCCTCGACGTCGGCGAGCACGCGGCGGATATCGGTTGCCTTCTGCGCCGCCATGCCGCGATGCTTGTCGAGCTCGATCGGAATCTCGTTCACGAGGGCGCGCTCGCATCGATGCGTTGCGCGTCGGACAGATCGACCGAACTAATCGAGATCATTTCAATCGAGGAGCGATGCGGCGGTGCACCGGGCACCATAATCATGGTAGCGACACGCCGAAAGCACGGAAACGACAGCCCCTCGATCATCTCCTCATCGGTGACGACCTCGTAGGCGCCCGGCGCGAGCTGGCGATCGATTCCCTTGATGCGGAACGGGTGCCTGAAATGAACCGTTTCGCGTCGCGAGCGCATCGTCATGGCAACAGACCTGCTAGTCTGCGCAACGAAACATCAGTTTGTCCGGACATCGAAACAACGTGCGCGCTTTCGCGGCAATTAGCCAACGTTTTCTCTGTCACCGCGCGCATTTGACCTAATAAGGCGGGTAAAAGCCTTGTATTTGGCGCCTTCGTAGCCATTTCGAAGAGATCACAGCCTGAAAGGCATTTCGAATGAAGCTTCGCGTCGGATTCGAAATGCTCTACGACTTCCCGCAGCCGACCCCCATGATCATGGTGCTGGGGACACATTTCACGCGCGCCTCCGACGTCATCAAGCCGGACTTCCTGACCACCACGCCGGCAATCGAGATCACGCCCTATCGCGACATGTTCGGCAATTGGTGCAGCCGCATGGTGGCGCCGGCGGGGCGCGTGCGCCTGGCTGCGGACGGCGTCGTGCGCGACTCCGGCCTGCCCGATCCGGTATTTGCCGCGGCGATCCAGCACGCGGTCGAGGATCTGCCCGCGGACACCCTGGTCTATCTGCTCGGCAGCCGCTATTGCGAGACCGACCGGCTTTCCGAAATCGCCTGGAAACTCTTCGAGAACACGCCGCCGGGCTGGGCGCGGGTGCAGGCGATCTGCGATTTCGTCCATCGCCACATCGCATTCGGCTACGAGCACGCCCGCGCCACCAAGACAGCATGGGAAGCCTATAGCGAAGGCAAGGGCGTCTGCCGCGACTATGCCCATCTCGCCATTACGTTTTGCCGCTGCATGAACATTCCGGCGCGTTATTGCACCGGCTATCTCAGCGACATCGGCACGCCGAAGCCATGGGCCGTCGGAGATTTCGCCGGCTGGTTCGAAGCCTATGTCGGCGGCCGCTGGCACATGTTCGATCCGCGTAACAACGTGCCGCGGATCGGCCGCGTCCTGATCGCGCAGGGGCGCGATGCCTCCGATGTTCCGATCACGCAGACGTTCGGGCCGAACACGCTGGCGAGCTTCAAGGTGTGGACCGACGAGATCGCGGCATAGGCTGATCCCGGCCCGGAGCCGCGTGCCCCTTGCACCGGCGGCCACGGCGATGCAACTTTCGGCCGACTTGGCCGTAACTGACCGCATCAGCCAGGGAACATTCGCATGCGCGCTCTTGTAGTCCTCGTGGTCTTCCTGATCGGATTGGGATCGCCAGCCCTCGCCGACGACGTCGCCGCCGCGCAAGGCGTGATCCGCGCGCAGGAGCAGGCCTTTGTCCGTGGCGATGCCGCCGCAGCGTATTCGCACGCGGCACCCTCGATCCAGCAGGTCTTTCCGCAGGCGGATATCTTCCTGCAGATGGTGCAGCAGGCCTATCCGCCGGTCTATCGCCATAAGAGCTTCGAGTTCGGCGAAGCCCGCACCGCAGGCGGCCAGATCGCCCAGCGCGTCCATATCGTCGACGACAATGGCGAAGCGTGGGAGGCGCTCTATACGCTGGAGCAGCAGCCCGACGGCAGTTTGAAGATCACGGGGTGCAGCCTGTTGAAGGCGGGCCAGGCGGTGTAGACAGAGCGAGCTCACTCAGTCTCCGTCATCCTGAGGTGCGAGCGTAGCGAGCCTCGAAGGATGGACCACGGGCCGCAGCTATCCTTCGAGGCGCGCGAGAGCGCGCACCTCAGGATGACGACCTCAAACTACGCCATCGCCATCCGCTGCCGCGCGCGCATCAACAACAGCACCATGATGGTGATGTTGAGCACGTTCCAGGCGACGCCGTTGGTGAACGCGGCGGCGTAGGAGCCGGTGGCGTCGAAGATCACGCCGGAAATCCAGCCGCCGAACGACATGCCGAACACGGAGGCGAAGATCACCATGCCGACGCGGGTAGCCGCTTCCGAGGCCGGCATCGTCTCGCGGACGATGATGGCGTAGCTCGGTACGATGCCGCCCTGGAACAGCCCGAACATCGCGGAGATCAGGAACAGCGAGGTCAGGCTGTCGAAGAACATGTAGAACAACAGCGCGGTGCCTTGCGCGATCGAACCGATCAGCAGTGTCGGGATGCCGCCGATCTTGTCAGCCAGGAAGCCTGAGCCGATCCGGCTGATGATGCCAAGCCCCAGCATCAGCGATAGCATTTCGGCGCCGCGCGCCACGCCGTAGCCGAGATCGCTGCAATAGGCGACGATGTGAACCTGAGGCATCGACATCGCCACGCAGCAGGAGATGCTGGCGACCGCCAGGATCGCGGTGAGCGTATTGGTGGACAGCTTCAGGTCGAGCCGCGGCGGCGGCGCGTTGACGTGACTGCGACGTGCCCCCGCCCCCATCAGCACCCGCAAACCGATCAGCCCCAGCGTCATCGCCACGGCGGTGAAGATGCCGATCGCGATGTGCGTGGTGCGCCAGCCGTAGGTCTGGATGCCCCAGTTCACCAGCGGCGGCCAGATCGTGCCGCCGACATAATTGCCGCTGGCGGCGATCGCCACCGCAAGCCCGCGATAGCGTTCGAACCAGTGCGAGGCTTCCGCCATCAGCGGGCCGAAGGTCGCTGCCGAAGAAAGCCCGATGGTAAAATGCACCAGGATGTACGGCCAGATCGACCACGACATGCTGGCGGCGATATAACCGAGGCCGAGAATACCGATGCCAAGCCCGATCGCGGTGACGATGCCGTAGCGGTCGGAGATCTTGCCGGTGACCACCTGGCCCAAACCGAAACCGAGCATGACCATCGTGAAGGCCAGTGACGCCGTGCCGCGGCTCGCCGCGAAGTCGCCCTGCACCACCGGCAGCGCAACCACGACCGACCACATGCCGACGCTGCCGAGCGAACCGATCAGCACGGCCACGGCAAGCCGGGCCCAGGCTCGGCGCGAGTCGGGAACGAACAGTTCGGAATCTCGAGTGAATTCAGCAGAAATTACCACGGCGCGCGCAACTTCTAGCGCAATTGCCTAGAGGTCAAGCCACAATGGCGCGATATTGGGCATGCAGATGTGGAGGGGGTGGAGACCGCGCCACCCCCAACACCGGCGCCTGCTCACGCCATCTGCTGCCACAGCTTTTGCACCAGCACGCCGGCGCGTTTTTCGATCGACGCCGCGGCATCCAGCGCCAGATCCTCGCGATAGCGTCCCGCGATCAGTTGCACGCCGATCGGCTTGCCCTCGTGCAACGCGACGGGCACCACTGCCGACGGCAAGCCCAGCACATTGATCGCGGAAATGAAGCGCAAATCGTTCCAGAACATCTCGCCGACACGCTCCGGACTGGTGGTGTCCGCGCGCGGCCCGGGCGTCGGCAGCACCGTCGTCGGCGCCAGCACGACCGGATAGTCCTCAAAGAAGGCCTGCCAGGCGCGGATATGACCGCTGCGCGCCGCGGTCGCGCGCATCCAGCCCGCCAGGTCAAGCGTGTTCGCCTTGACCTTGATGCCACCCCAGGCGATGTGGAAGTCGGGCGAGGCCACCGCCAGCATGCCGGCTTCCTGCAGCACGGCGACTTCATTGACGATGATGTCGCACCAGGTCTGCCAGACGCCGTTGATGTCGGGGACCTCCACTTCGCTGACGCGATAGCCCGCGCGCTCGAGATGGTCGGCGGCCTGCCGGAGCGCGGATCGCACCGATGGATCGACGTTCATGTCGCCGGGCAGTTTCGCCAGCGCGACCTTGATCGGCCCCTTCGGCTTCGGACCCGCCAGAGGTGCGGGCACCCACCAGGGGTCGCGCGGATCGCGCTGGCACATCACTTCGAGGCCGAGCCTGACATCGCCGATGCTGCGCGCCAGCGGGCCTTGCGACGACATCAGATGGGCGAGCATCGGCCGCTCGGCTGTCGCGCTCTGATTGAAGGCGGGGATGCGGCCTTGCGTCGGCTTGATGGTGGCGATGCCGTTGCAATGCGCCGGCCAGCGCAGCGAGCCGCCGATGTCGTTGCCATGCGCGATGGCTCCGATGCCGGCCGCGACCGCTGAGCCGGCGCCACCCGATGATCCGCCGCAGGTAATCTCGGGATCCCATGGGTTGAGCGTCAACCCGTGCAGCGGGTTGTCCGTGAAACCGCGGAACGAGAATTCCGGCGTATTGGTCAGCCCCAGCACAATTGCGCCGGCCTTTTTGAGATTGCGCACGACAGGCGCGTCGGATCGCGCGATGATGTTCATTTGTGAGGGCACGCCATTGGGATTGGGCCTGCCATCGTAATCGACATTTTCCTTGATCGTGATCGGCACCCCGTGCAGCAGGCCGAGCTCGCGGCCTTTGCTGCGCGCCTGGTCCGCCGCCTTGGCCGCCTTGAGCGCTTCGTCGGAGAGATCGACGACGACCGCATTGAGCTTTGGGTTGACCGCATGCATCCGCGCGACATGCGCTTGCGTCACCTCGACCGAAGAAATCGCGCCGGACCGGATCGCGGCCGCGGTCTCCAGCGCCGACCATTGCCAGACCGGCCCCTTGGGTGCGGCCGGCTTGCGCGACGCGGTTTTGGCTTTCGTGGTTTTACCGGTCGCCTTCGCGACCTTGCTGACGCGGACAGCCGCCTTTTTCGTTGATTTCTTCGCGCGCGTCGTTTTCGCGGCGCGCTTCACAGCTTTCTTGGCCAAATCCGTTCTCCTCCAATGGCGAACGGGAGGTGATGGGCCATGAGGCCGCGTGTCGAGATGCTTGCGCACCCGACACGCTGAGCTTCGTCATTCGATCAATTCGAAAACGATCAACGCAAGAAAAAGCGCGGAGTAAACGCAAACCGCGCCGTGAGGCTGAACAGCGATCGAATGCTGAAAGCTTCCTTCGGCGGCAGCGGCTGCGGATTGAGGCCGCCGGCCACGCGATCGAGTGCTTGATCCGAGAGGGATTCGACGCCGGTTTCGTATCGATCAATCAATTTGATGGTCATATCTATCTCCAGGTTAAATAAACTTTGGCCCAATGCCGCGCTCAGCGTGACGCGCGCGCCAGCGCCGTTCCGTGATCCAGATCACTTTTTCGAAGACGGGGATCGTTCAGGTTGCGCGCGGGCTCAGGGCCGCCGCCCCGCTGCCCCTAACGGATTCGTGAGCCCCGATTAGTGATCCAGCTCACGATCACCGTCGCGCGTTTCGACTTACAAATGGCAATCCAACGTGGGAGCGACACATGCCAAGAGTCCTGCGCCATGATATTACCCAGCGTACACACAATGATTGGGCAATCGCGATCCCCATCGGATTGGTGATTGCGGGCTTGCTGGGCGTTCTCGCCTTTTATCCGAAGCGGGCGTCGCACGTCTCCAGCGCGGGACCGGCAGAAACCGTGGGTCTCGCAGCCGCGAAGCCGGATTCGACCGCCGCCGCCAGGAAGCCGGTGCGCTACGAAGCGACCATCGAAAACTGGAAGCGCCACCGCGCGACAAGCCAGCCTGCCGAATAAACTTATTCGCGTTCGGTGTACCGCCGCCTCCTGATCGACACGAAGGGGGCGAGGTAATGCCATCTTGCACTGCATGCTTCATCCCCGGGCTGCATAGAAAGTAGCTCGCAACCGGGGCCGGACCGGCATAGCCTTGAAGCAGCTAGGCCGGATCAACCGGCCAGCGCATATCCTGGGAGGAAGTGATGACACGCGACGTGCAGCGCGATCCGCAATCCATGATTTCACGACGAACGCTCGTCCACGGCCTGGCGCTTGCCGCCGGAGCCACCGCGGCCGGAGCCGGCGGCGCGCTGGCCCAGCAGGCCCAGTCGGCCGCGCCGATGGGACCGCCCTCCGTTGTCACCACCCCGCCCCGCGACTTCGGCCCCAGCGGCGCGCCGACCACCTATTTCTGGGACCCTGATATCATCGCGGTCGATCCGTCGTTCAACGACCTCGCCCAGCCCAACACCGCGATCAAGCGTCTCTACACCGGATTGCTGTGGGCCGAAGGCCCGGCCTGGAGCGCGCAGGGGCGCTATCTGCTGTGGAGCGACATTCCCAACAACCGCCAGATGCGATGGACCGAGGACGACGGCCGCGTCAGCGTGTTCCGCACCCCGTCCAACAATTCCAACGGCAACTCGTTCGACTTCCAGGGCCGGCAGCTGTCCTGCGAGCATCTCACCCGCCGGGTCGTGCGCTACGAGCACGACGGCACGGCGACCGTGCTCGCGGATAATTTCGGCGGCAAGAAGCTGAACTCGCCGAACGACGTCGTCGCCCACCCCGATGGCAGCTACTGGTTCACCGACCCGCCCTATGGCGGCCAGCTCTATGAGGGCGAGCCTGATGTTGCGGGCGGCGCCAGCAATGCCAGCGGCAAGCTCAATCCGCGGATCGGCCAGCCGGCCGGCTTCGTGCCGGGCAAGCGCGAGCTGCCGACCAATTGCTATCGCATCGATCCTTCGGGTCGCCTCGACCTCGTGGTGTCGGAGGAGCAGGTGCCCGATCCCAACGGGCTTTGTTTCTCGCCCGACTTCAAGAAGCTGTATGTCGCGAGCACCGGCAAAGGGCCGGGCGATACCGGACCGGGCGGCAAGGGCGACATGTTCGTGTTCGATGTCGGCACCGATAACAAGCTGTCGAACGCCAAGCGCTTTTCCGATTTCATGATCGACGGCGTGAAGTGCGGACCGGACGGCGTGCGCTGCGACGTCAATGGCAATGTCTGGGCATCGAGCAATGCCGGCCGCGCCGTCGGCTATAGCGGCGTGACGATCTGGAACCCCGACGGCAAGCTGATCGGCCGTATCCGTCTGCCCGAAGTGTGCGGCAACATCTGCTTCGGCGGCCCCAAGCGCAACCGGCTGTTCATGGCCGCGAGCCAGTCGCTCTACGCCGTCTACACCGCAACGCAAGGCGCCGGCCCGGGCTGATCGATCAGGCACGACGCGAAACAAAAGGCGACGCCGGCGTCACCCGCCGGCCTCTTCATGACGCACAGCCCCCGCCATGGACGTGGTGCTCACGCGCGTGCGCGCCCATGCGCATGCACGGGTTCTCCGCAATGATACGGAATCCCCATTGCGGCTTTTATGTAGGATATTGAACAGATGCTTAAGTGTGTTGCGCTATGAGTATCGGCGTTTCATCACCAAACTTTATTTTACGAGAGCCCGGCCATTGTGCCGGGCCTTTGTTTTTTCGGCACCGGCCGTCATAGCTCGCAAGAAATTGATGATCCCGCTCAATAGTCGCGGCGACGCTTCTGTTCGCGCCGCTTGGGTCCCGCGTAATAGGGATTGACGACGCATTGCGCGGCGCGGCCCGATGCGGACGCCTGGCATTGCGGAATCGAGGTGTAGCCGCATTCGAAGTAGTAGTCGGTATAGCCTTGGTAGATCTGCAGGCAGACCGGGTACTTCGGATCATAGGTCTGGGCGCGCGCTGACGGCATTGTTGAAACCGTCGCCATCGCCAACGTCGCCGAGACCATCAAAGTCATAATGCGCATCGGAACTCCTTGCGGCTACAGGGACTGTGCCCTGCCGGGGATAACCGCGCGCTTGTACCGCCAGTTCCCGTTAACGCAAGCCACGCATGCCAAATTCCGCAAGTCCGATGCTACACTTCAGCGTTATTGGCAGCCAGCCTGCCGCCGATGGCGCGGCTGCAGGCTGGGCCAAGTCCTGATGTCTTGGTCAGTACCGAACGTTCGATCAGCGGATCGGCGAGACGTCCTTGAACGGGCTCGGCATCGGCAGCTTCGGAAACAGAATCTTCAGGATGTCGGGAAAACGGATGCAGCCGCCTTCAGTGACGCCGCCGGCCACGATTTCCAGTTCCTCGATCGCCAGTTCACGGTTTTCGGTGTTGAGCTTGGTCATGACGTTTCTCCATCTGATGATAATGAGGTGAAGGGCGTTGTCGCCCGTCATGACGCAACCCTACGATCGCCGGCTGGAGATCACCGTGACGACCGTCACACACAACCCGGGATAGTTCTGCGGATCCAGGCGGCGCCAACACTCCTAGCCGCTCGATCAACTAATATGCTTTGATATTTGGAGCTGAGCACTGGAGTTGGGGGTATATTTGTCCTGGCGCGCACAGCGCACACCACAGCCGATGACGGGCCTGATGAAGTGGGCGGTCGTCACGATGGCCGTTATTTGGTCGATCGGCGGAAGCCTCGCAGCAACGCAACCCTGCGACGGCGTCCAGGCCGAGATCGGATCGGGCGAACAACGCTGCGTTAAACCCGGCGCAGGCGAATTGTTGAAGGACTGCCCCGACTGCCCGGAGATGGTCGTCGTTCCGGCGGGGCGCTTCACGATGGGCGCCACACCGGATGAGCACGTAGCGACCCAGCCTGAGGACCAGGTTCGGGTATCCATCGCCAGGCCTTTTGCGGTCGGACGCTTTGCCGTGACGCGAGGCGAGTTCGCAGCGTTCGTCGCAGCACCCACCACAAGACGGACGGTGGCTGTTATCGCTCGGCCGAAAAAAAGCGGGGGATGGATCGAGACTGGGCAAATCCGGGCTTCAAGCAGCATGACCGCCATCCCGTCGTCTGCGTTAATTGGAACGATGCAACGGCCTATGCCGCGTGGCTCTCGTCGTTGACCGGAAAAAATTACCGGCTGTTGTCCGAGGCCGAGCGAGAGTACGTCACCCGAGCCGGATCAATGACGCCGTTCTGGTGGGGCAAGACAATTTCGACCGACCACGCCAACTACAATGGCAACGTCACCTATGCTGGCGGCGCCGAGGGCGAATGGCGCAAGGCGACCCTCCCCGTCGACAGTTTCCTCGCCAATCCGTGGGGGCTATACAACGTACACGGCAACGTCTGGGAGTGGACCGGGGATTGCTGGAACGACGTGAATGCCGACAACCCGGGGGATGGCACCGCGAGGTTTACCGGGGATTGCAGCCTTCGCGTTCTGCGCGGCGCTTCGTTCAACAACTACCCTCACACCCTTCGCTCGGCCAGGCGAGAGCGGGAGCCTCTCGTCAGTCGCATCGACGCCATCGGTTTTCGTGTTGCCAGGCCGCTGTAACACTTGTGCCTCTTGGTCGACGCTTGAAGAATACGCGCTTCCTGCTTAGGCTTCGGGGAAGGCCGCTCTACAAAAAACGTGACGGGAGATCGCGATGGCTCGCTTCAAGGATTTCGTTCCCCAGGGGGTGATCCCCGCGGTGCTGCTGCCGTTCCACGACGACCTCTCCATCGACGAGCCGAGCTTCCGCAGCCATCTGCGCGACGTGGCAGCTGTCGAGGGCTTGTCGGCGGTGACGATCAACGCGCATTCGACCGAAGTGGCCTCGTGCACGGCAGACGAACAGAGCCGCGTGCTGCAAATCGCAGGCGACGAGATCGGCGACCGGCTGCCGCTGATCCACGGCATCTGGGCGGACGGCAGCCTCGAGGCGGCGCGGATCGCCAGGCGGGCGCAGGCCGGCGGCGCGGCGGCGCTGCTGGTGTTTCCGCCGGCGCCCTTCACGCTCGGCCAGTCCGCCGACATGGCGCTGGCGCACTTCAAGGCGATCGCGTCGGCCTCCGATCTGCCGCTGATCGTTTTCCAGTATCCGCTCGCGACCGGGCAAGGTTATCCCGCGGCGACGCTGACCCGGTTGCTCGACGAAATCCCCACCATCCGCGCGATCAAGGACTGGTCGCAGAGCGTGCCGCAGCACGAGGCGCATATCAGGATGCTGCAATCGCGCAAGCAGCCGGTCAATGTGCTGTCCACCAACAGTGCCTGGCTGTTGAGCTCGCTGGTGCTCGGCTGCAACGGCTTGCTGTCGGGCAGCGGCAGCGTGATTGCCGACCTGCAGGCCCGGCTGTTCCGCGCCGTCGCCGCCAACGATCTTTCCGAGGCGCGGCGGCTGAACGACCGGATTCATCCGCTGATGGGCATGTTCTACGCCGATCCCTTCGTCGACATGCACAACCGCATGAAGGAGGCGCTGGTCCTGCTCGGTCGCCTGCCGCGCGCCGTGGTGCGACCGCCGCTGGTCAAGATCGGGAATCCGGAAATCGCGCGGATTCGCGAGGCGCTGGTGGCGGCAGGCTTGCTCGACGGATCCGGCAAGCGGCGCGAAGCGGCCTGACGCGATTGCCCTATTGCTTTCCGGCG
The DNA here is from genome assembly GCA_050726155.1 of Bradyrhizobium sp. Lineage (GTDB taxonomy): Bacteria > Pseudomonadota > Alphaproteobacteria > Rhizobiales > Xanthobacteraceae > Bradyrhizobium. Next base: position 8,369 of record JBOHIT010000476.1, on the reverse strand, counting down.
GTCGCGGCCGGTTCGACCACCTGGTGATCGACGACGGTGAGGCGTCCGGGCAGCGTTCCCGACCGCAACAGCATGGCGACGTTGTTGGCGTCCTCGAGCGTGACGATGCCCGAGATCAGCCCCGAGCCGCCCACGATCGGCTCCCGGATCACCGACGCCGACAGCACCTGGTCGTCGAAAACAATGGCGAACGGCCGCCCGACATTTTCCTGCGTGATGCTGGCAAAACGCCGGGTGCCGCGCCCGTTGAAGCGGAATGACGCGATCGGCTGCTGGCTCTGCGGGTCGATCCCGGGCGACGCATCGATGAGATCGTCACCCTCGACCGCGACGTCCTTCAGGACCACATGGATGTCTTTGGTCTTGAAATCGCGGAGGATCTCGGATCCCGGCGGCAGTGGACCTTTTTCGGCAAGTGCAGCGATCACGGACACGTCGATCAGGCGAAACGCCACCCGCCCTCGCTTGCTCAACATCGCGCTCACGCGTTCGGGATCCCGCACGCCCGGCAGCAGCACGCGAATGCGGTCCACCCCGTCGGGCTGCTCGCCGGCGTCCTTGATGCCGGCGTTGCGCAAGCGTTGCTCGATCATCTCGCTGGATTGCTTGACCAGTTCGTGCAGGCGCTCGGCGAACCCGGCCTCCGTCGGCATCAGTCTGACCAGTCCGTCGCCGCTGTCGGTTATGCCGACGGCCGCTGCACCGGAGGGCGATTCCTTGGCGGATGCCGCGAATTTTCCCACCACGCGTTGGCGGTCCTTGGCGTCCGCAATCCGGATCTCGACGCCACCGTCACGCGTCGCCAGGCCGGAAAACGGGATGCGCCCTTCCCGCACGGTCCGATACAGATCGTCGCGCAGTTCGGTCACGACCGCTTCACGCAAGGCGGCACCGTCGACCCTGAACAAAATCCGGGAGCCGCCTTGCTTGGCCAGCGCCTTCTCGGCGTTGGCCGCAATCGCCGCGCGCATCTTCTCGACCGCCTGCGCGTCGTCCGACGGCGCGCGTGGAGCGGCGATCGCCGGGCATGCCGCGGACGCCAGCACGAAAGCGACTAAAAGCCCTGCCGTCCTGCCCCGCACGTTCATGGTCACTGCATCCTTCTTCCGGCGGCACCGGCGTGCCCGTCCGTTGGTGCTGCGACCGTGCACCGAGGTTCAAAACCCTTGCCAAAGGCCCGGGGCCAAGCTGAACTCCTTGGGGCCATTCCGGCCGGGAGAAATCGCGTGAGTCCGATCGATACGCTGTTCACCAATGCAAAATTCGCTGACGGTTCGATCAGGGATATCGCGGTCGCCCGCGGACGCATCGCCGCCGTTTCGCCGGCGGGAACCCAAATCCCGGCCGGTGTGCCGACCCGCGATCTCGGCGGCGCGCTGGTCGTTCCCGGATTTGTCGAAGGACATATCCATCTCGACACCAGCTTCTACGGTGACGCCTGGAAACCCCACAAGCCCTATACCAACGGCTTCAATGTCCACGAACGCGTCGCCTTCCAGGCGCAGAATTTCGCCGAGGCCGCACCTGTGGAAGTGCGCGCCCGAAACCAGCTCGGACTTTGCATCGGCCATGGCTCCACACAGATGCGCAGCCATGTCACGGTGGACGCCTCCGTGGGACTGAGGACGCTGGAAAAGATCCTCGCGGTGCGCGAGGCCTACAAGGACATCATCGATATCCAGCTCGTCGCATTTCCGCAGAGCGGCATCCTGCAAAGCCCGGGGACGGCTGGGTTGCTCGATCAAGCGGTGGCCATGGGCGCCGATCTCGTTGGTGGCCTCGACCCCGCGAGTTTCGACCGCGATGTCGAGGGGCATCTCGACGTCGTGTTCGGCATTGCGGCGAAGCGCAGCGCCGGCGTCGATATCCATTTGCACGATAACGGGACGCTCGGCATCTTCGAGATCGAACAGGTCGCGGCGCGGACGCGCGCGCTCGGCATGGCGGGCCGGGTCGCCATCAGCCACGCCTATGCGCTCGGCGACGTCCCGACGGACATCGTCAAACGCACGGCCGATGTCTTGGCGGAGAGCGGCGTCGCGATCATGACCAACGCGCCGGGACGCCGGCCGTTTCCACCCGTTGCGCTGTTGCGCGACGCCGGCGTCACCGTCTTCGGCGGCAGCGACAATATCCGCGACTCCTGGTGGCCCTACGGCGACGGCGACATGATGGGCCGCGCCAACATGATCGGCTACCGTTCCGGCTTCAACACCGACGACGAACTGAAGATCGCCTTCGACGTCGTGACCGCGGCCGGCGCCAAGGCGTTGCGGCTCGAAGGCTATGGGCTAAACGCCGGCGACAAGGCCGATTTTGTCTCCCTGAACGCACAGCATGTGCCGGAAGCGGTGGTGGCCATACCGCGCGGCCGCTCGGTCTACAAAAACGGCAAGCTGGTCGCCCACGACGGCAAGCTGGTCCGGTCGTGAGCTACTTCACGCGCCAACCCATTTCCCAGAAGTCGGCTTCGAGCCTCGTGGCTTCCCGGAAGATCGCGATCAATTCAGCCTCGCGCGCCGGCGTCGAATAGCGGTCGGCAAGCGATTCCAGATGCGCCCGCGCGTTCGCGGCGACCTCCTGATACGGCGCACCTGAATATTCGGCGATCCAGACACGATAGGGGTTCGTTGCCGCAAGCGCATTCGGGTGCACGGCGAGCCTTGCTGCGATCTCGGCATAGCCGATCACGCAAGGCGCCAGCGCCACCTTGAGCGACAGCAGGTCGCCGCGCATTCCGGCGTCGAGCACATAGCGTGTATAGGCCAGCATCTCGACCGCCGGCGGCGCGTGTTCAAGATCATCCGGCGAGAGCCCCCAGCCGGCGCAAAGCTTCACGTGCAGATCCATCTCGACGTCGAGAATCGCCGAGATGCCGGAAGCGGCTTCGCGCATGTCGGCTAGCGTTGGCGACTTGTAGACGGCGAGCGCATAGGCGCGGGCAAACTCGATCAGGAACAGATAGTCCTGAACGAGGTAGTGACGGAATGCCGGCTCGCCAAGCGAACCGTCGGCCAAAGCGTTGGTGAAGGGATGTTCGGTATAGGCGCGCCACTCGGAGGCGGCCGCGGCCTTCAGTCGCTCGAAGAAACTCATGATGTTTTACCGGGCTGGCACGCCAATGGATGGACGGCTTACTTCGGGCATCCATCCCTGTCCAACGGAACTTGCATCTTTCAAGGACGTTATCGTGCTCAAAGGAGCATCCGATGGCAGACAACAAGAACCCCAACGAGAAGCAGCCGGGTGAAAACCCGGAAGGCAAGTACCACTACAACCCCGGCAATCAGTCCGGCAAGACCGCCGAAAACGTTCCCAAGGAAGAGGCGAAAGAGAAAGACAAGGCGTTGCAGGATCGCCCATAGGATTCGCGAAGCGTCAGCTCTATTCCTGCCAGAAAGACCCGACCGTTTGAGACGGCGGGTCTTTTTGCGTGCGACATGCTTCAACGTCCTGCGACGTTTTGCGCATCGCAGTGCGTTCCCTGTTCGGGAACTGCGCTGCGCGGACAACCGTTGACCTACATGGAAATGGTTCTGCGAAAACCCGTCATCATTGCCGCGATTGTCGCAGCGATCTCGACCGCGACCCTGCTCATCGTGAACCACACCAACCTGGTCGTCGATCGACGGCCGCCGCAGACGCCGCCCGGCACGACGTTCAATACGGTCAATGGCGCCGGCGCGACCGCTGCACCGACGATGCCTGAATCTTCGATCAATCCGGCGCCGCCTGGTCCGGCACCGGTTCATCCGACCAATCCGCCGAAGTAATGGCGCGGACCGAAGCCAATCAGAAGCGGATGCTGCCGAGACCGATAACGGCTTCATGAAAGAAGCAGCTTCAAGCTGCCGGGGTGCCGGTGTTGAGAAGATTGGAAATGGCGGTCACCAACTGCGCCGCGGCAAACGGCTTGGTGAGCATGACACTATTGGGGACGCCTTTGGATGCCCATTCCTCCGCGTGTGTGCCGGTCATATAGATGACGGGCATTGCCGGATCGATCTCTCTGGCAGCGCGAGCTACTTCCCATCCGTCGAGTTTTCCGCCCAGATTGATGTCGGTCACGACCGCGCGGTATTGAGATTCACTATCCTGGAGAAGCGCAATTGCTTCCTCTGCGGATGTCGTGATGGCTGATTCGAAGCCCCCTTCCGAAAGCGCATCTTCGATCATCGCCTGAATAAGCTGATCGTCCTCGACTACAAGAATCCTCACCGCGTCATCCACTTCAACTCTCCCCCGCTGCCGTCCTCCGCCAAGGTAAGTGACGCTGGAAAGATTGGTTCCGGAATTATGTTCAAAAGTGAACGTAGGGCAACCAGTCGCCTCAATTGGCGTCCGTTATCTTGCCTTTGCCAGCGCAGGCCTTGCATCGGCAGGGATAGACCTTGCGGCCCGACTGGACAGGCTGCAGCACGGCAGGGAAGCCCGTACCCTTGCAAGCCGGGCATGTATGCTCTTTGATCTTTGGCGTCATATCGACCTTTCAGCGCATCAGGCGCATCAGCAACTGCGTCGCATGACGGCCTGTAACCGAAGAAGCTGCCGACTGAGGCGGCATTACAGCAACGTCATCGCAAGCGCGAACGACACCAGCAACAGGGTGGTCGAAGATGAAATAACGGCGAGGAATGGATCGAGATCTGGATCGGTCATTCCGTCCAACGCCGAAATGGTCAATTCGTTTCCCTTTAGATCGGTCGCCCGGCGACCACGGTTTGAATATCGCCGGCCATGGCCCGCAGATCGATCGCCAGTTTCTTGAACAGCGCGCGCTTGTTGGGGTCGGTGGCCGGCCGGCCGATGATGTCGCAATCCTCTGCCTCGAGCAGCTTTTCGTGTCTCCCATTCCGGGCACTACGCGCTTGTAACGGCAGAAAGTCCATCATTCCAATCATTGCGTTTGGCTTGGAACTATTGATCTCCAGACAAATTGACACGCGCTCCCCGGCGACCAGCCCCCAAGGGCTGCCGGGTTGGGCAACTGAGATGGCCCCGGCTTCGCCCCAAGCCGGGGCCGTTTCTTTTGGGTCGGCTGAGGCGACCTTGCAGCCGGCCACGCTCCCCTTGCCGAAACCAATTAATCGGAACACAAACAAAGGTGCGGCATTGCTTTTCCAAGATAATAGTCAAGTCCTGGCTCAATTCAGAACGCGCGTGTCCGGCGATCAACGATTATCGCGCGGCGGCGTGCGAGCGTTTCAGAGCGCGAGGACATGAAAATACATCGCCAGCAAGATAGCGGCACTCAGGATGATGATGCCGATGAAAAATCTACCCATCAGCGTTCTCGCCAAACAACCATGAATTTCTCCGACGCATTCTTGCTGCGATCGCTCTGATGCGGATGCGCGTATCGGACGCGGACAAAGCCTTGTGTTCACTTTGTAACACACTTCAGCTAGCAGCCTGCCTGGTTTCACGGCAGCGCTAGTCTTGTATCTCGTAACAATCTCTTGAGATATCGACGATAGATATAACCCATCATCAGCTTGGCGGTTGATGATCTCGAAGACGTTGATGATCTCGAAAACGGAAAAGCCGCTCCTTCTCAGGGGAGCGGCTTTTCTTTTTGCCGCACGCTCGACCGAAGACAAAGTGGCGGATGGCGCGACAGCCTCTCATCGGGCCGTGCTTCGCGAACCTGTTCAGCCCAATCGGCCCGGCGCCCGCTTCAGACGCGACGATTTTCGAGAACTCATCACGCTCACGCAGCGGAAGCGCCTCCCGGCCAGGCCTGAATACCGACTGGTCGGTACGAGCGCCTTTTATGGTTCGGTAATCAACTCATGCCAAAGATTCAGCAGTCAGTTGCGTTGGAGTACCCCTTTGGACAATTTTGACGAGCTGCGTGACCTCGCAGCAGATGTTCGTGCGTTCATTGAAAGTTCGAATGACCCAGCCGCGGCATTGAGAGATGTTGTTGCGGCTTATGACGTGGTCCTGGGTATTTTCCCCGCCGATAGCGGCGTGGGCCTGCACGTCGTCAAGGGTAGCGACTTCCTCGACCGCCTCGCCACGCTTCAATCAAACGCCCTGTACACCCATACGGCAATCGCTGTGCAGAACCGGGAACAAGCCGTAGAGCTTCAAGCCCTGGTGGCTTAAGCGCTAGCGCTTGCGAGAATGGCTGTTGCCGGCCTTGCGGCTCTCATCGGCGACCGCTGTGCCGTCATCATCACCACAACTGCTTGCGTTGCCCGTCGGGCAAATCACGCAATCGGTCGGTCAATACCCTCTTAAGAAAATATTCCTCTTTCATCTTTCCCCAATCACCGGCATATCTTTGTCGTCCCATCCCTTCACGAGGGGCGTATCGCGATCGTCACGGACGTGGGGTGGGATGTGGTGGACGCGAAGTGCGCAAGACGTAAGCGCATGACGCGTACGGCAAAGGCGTGTGGTCCTGACGTCGCGGTGCTGGCGTCAACGCACCTGGAGGCAACAGCTTCTCAGGGCGCAACGGAGGCAAAAGAGCCGTTCTCCGGGGAGAGCACGCTATAAGCCGTAAAGCCATTGCGCAGGGAATGTCGGATGTTCTCCGCTGCCCTGTATGCTCATGTGCGCACCTCCTTGTGCACATTGCACATGAGATCGCGGGTGCAGCGCGCATCCGGCATTCCCTGCTCCCTTGTTTTTGGGAGAAGCGAAATCAACCGCCCGGGCGCTTCGCGCCGCGGGATCGCGAAGGTGTGTTTTCAAAGCAAACCCCGTCATTCCGGGGCGATGCGACAGCATCGAACCCGGAATCTCAAGATTCCGGGTTCACCGCTGCGCGGCGCCCCGGAATGACGGGGTGAAAGGCCGGAAATTAACCCTTTGCTAACCATACACCGGGCAAAATTTGCCCAGTGAAGTCGAGTGTCGTCGATCGCGTAGAACGGGAGGACCCCCGTGGACGCCAGTGCGGTACCTCACTTACGGACCGGCGGCCCTTCGGCCGTCGCGCAGACGTTTGGCAGCCGCGGCCGTCAATCGCGGGGGGGAACTGCAACCATGGTCGACGTCACGGCAGGTCAAGGCGCGGGGGCCAGCGGCGGATTCCCCAGCCTCGGCGAGATCGGCAACATCCTCAAGCGCGGCGATCTCTTCCTCGCCTTCGGCGTCCTCACCATTTTGGTGGTGCTGATCCTGCCGCTGCCCTCGATCGTGCTCGATCTCTTCCTCGCGATCTCGATCACGGTGTCGATCCTGATCCTGATGACCTCGCTGTTCATCCAGGCACCGCTGGAATTCTCGTCGTTTCCGACCATCCTGCTGATCTCGACGATGCTGCGACTGTCGCTCAACATGGCCTCGACCCGGCTGATCCTGAGCCACGGGCATGAGGGCACGGCCGCGGCCGGCCACGTCATCGAAGCCTTCGGCAATTTCGTGATGAGCGGTAATTTCGTGATCGGAATTATCGTGTTCGCGATCTTGGTGATCGTGAACTTCGTCGTCATCACCAAGGGTTCGGGCCGCATCGCCGAAGTCGCCGCCCGCTTCCAGCTGGACTCGATGCCCGGCAAGCAGATGGCGATCGACGCCGATCTTTCCGCCGGCCTGATCGACGAGAAGACCGCCAAGGCCCGCCGCAAGGAACTGGAAGACGAAAGCGGCTTCTTCGGCGCCATGGACGGCGCCTCGAAATTCGTCCGCGGCGACGCCGTCGCGGGCCTCCTGATCGTCTTCATCAACATCATCGGCGGCATCATCATCGGTGTCGCCCAGCAGGGCATGAGCTTTGGCGATGCCGCCCGCACCTACACCGTGCTCACCGTCGGCGACGGCCTGGTGACGCAGGTGCCGGCGCTGATCGTCTCGACCGCGGCGGGCCTGCTGGTCTCGAAGGCCGGCATCACCGGCTCGGCCGACAAGGCGATGATGAAGCAGCTCTCGGGTTATCCGCAGGCGCTCGGCATGTCGGCCGGCGTGATGCTGGTGCTGGCGCTGCTGCCCGGCATTCCGATGTTGCCGTTCCTGGCGCTCGGCGGCGGCGCGGCAGCACTGGCCTGGAAGGCCCGCAACCACAACCGCGTCAGCAAGGCGGCGGCGGCAGCAGAACTCGCCGCGCCCGATCTCGCCGCGGCGGCGGCCAGTGCGGCGGCGGAAGAGCCGATCGCCAACTCGCTCAAGATCGACGATCTCAAGATCGAACTCGGCTACGCGCTGCTGCCGCTGGTCAACGGACCCGACGGCACCGACCGCCTCACCGAACAGATCAAGGCGCTGCGCCGTCAGCTCGCGGTCGAAATGGGATTTGTGATGCCGGCGGTGCGCATCCTCGACAACGTCCAGCTTGAGGCCAACACCTACGTCATCAAGATCAAGGAAGTCGACGCCGGCACCGGCAAGATCTGGCCGAACCAGTTCATGGTCATGGA
>JBOHIT010000475.1:0-5062 GCA_050726155.1 Bradyrhizobium sp. | reverse complement strand
GCGTGCGCCGTCTCACTGCCGCCGGTTACATCCTTGGCTACCGCGCGCAACTCAACCCGCACAAGCTGGGCGCGGGGATGCTGGTCTTCGTTGAGGTGCTACTCGACCGCACCACGCCCAATGTCCTGGAAGAATTCCAACAAGCGGTGCTGGCACGTTCGGACATCATGGAGTGCCACATGGTCGCAGGCGGATTCGATTACCTGATCAAGTTGCGCGCCGCCGACATGTCGGACTATCGCGACATCGCCGGCAACGTGCTTTGGCGGCTTCCGGGCGTTCGTGAAACCAGAACCTATGCGGTGATGGAGGAAGTTAAGAACAGTGCCGAGGTTAAATTTTAGCGGGGAGCAAGGAATGCCACTTCACAGCTTGTCGGGGTCTGCCTCAGCTTCTACACCTTGAGGTCTAGCTTGAGTCGTCCTTCAGCGATTACTCGGGCTTGGAACAAGGCTCCGGAGGATTGGTGGTCCGGGAGAATCATCGATTATGTAGAACATCAAGTCATCTTGCTGTCCGCGAGATCTTGCATGTTCCAGCATCGTTTGAAGCGACCCCCGACGAACCACTTGCGGAACCTTGTGCGAATACAGGTGCGAAGCCTGCTGCGGCTGGGCTTTCTTGTTTCGTCACCCGCTGTAGTGGCTGCAGCACCTTCGTGCCCCAGAAGCTGGTCCAAGGCAGCGCACAGAACAGAAGCAGTACGATCAGAAGCGAGAACCAGACCGCCAGGCAGGCATGCGGGTCTCGCCAGGACGTCCAACTCCCTTTGTGGAGACGGGGCAGAAGAGACCGCAACAGTGAGCGGTCATCGCGTGGCTACCAGAGGTAGAGGCCGGTGAGCACCATCACAATGGCCAAGCAAGCTCCAAGCTCAAGCAACCAGCTCCCGGCATCGCCTAGTGGCCAGCCACCATGTAGTTTTCGGCTCCAACCTACAGGCCAATGACTTCCTTCAAGATTGCCCAGCCAGATGGCCCTGTACGGATCAACGAAAGCAGCTAGCGGAAGGTCGTGTGCTCTGAGAATGTGACCAGCGTGGATCGCGCTGGATTAGCCGACAGGACTACGCCACTCAGGGTCGCAGTCGGGTTGGCCGCGCGAGCCGCAGCTACCTGGGCATCCACAGTTGTCATGTGTCCGGAAGTAACACTGAAGCGCAACTCTGGATGATTCCGATCTGCCCTCTCCTTGCCTCGATCCCATGTCAGTGATTGGTAGAGCTGCTTCGGTAGCCGCGCAACGTAACGAGACGATTGCCTTGACACCGGCGCAGAAGGTCGAGCGTGCGCTGACCGTGGTCGAAGGCACCGAGCGCCTACTGCTGGAACTGGTGCCGGACGCCAGCACCGACTCGGCATGGGTGAACCTGTATCCGTGCGAGTCCGGCAAATGCATCCGGCACGGCGACATGGACGTCAATGGCCGCCACAAGCGCATCGTAGTGGACAACCCGAAAGCTGGCGCTTGGGAGACGGTCGCCACCCACTACTGTGTCAGCGCCTTCCGTTCGTCTTCGTGCCGAATGAATGCTAAGAAAAAAATCAAAACGCTAAGCTGATGAAAGCCCGCTAACCGCGCGGGCACTTTTTTTGTCGGCGCAAGTGGCGGACAAAGCAGCTAAGTCTCGATGAGTGTGTGAACCAGGCGGTCGCCGCTGGCGAGCTTGGCCTTGCGATACGCCGAGACGGTCAAGCCGGTCAGGTTCTTGAAGTCGTGGGCCAGATGGGCGTCGTCGGCGTGTTCAAGCAGGGCCTCGCAGGGGTCTGTGTGGATCAACCACGGTGAGGGATGCAGCGCGGACAGCACTCGCTGAAGCCGTGCGATCCGCAATAGTTTCTTGGGCGGCCAGCCGATCAGACGTTCGCAGCGCTTGTGCAGAGCGCGTTCGGAGATTCCGGCGGCCTGGGCGAGCCTGGAAACAGGGCCGCGAAGCTTATGGTCGAGCATTGCGTCGATCATGGCTGTTGCCGCATCCGGCGGATCGGCGCACCGGAACACCTCGCGTAACCAGTTTTCCATGGCGACGACTCGATTGTTGCAATCCGGTGCATCGTGAACGCGCGCGAGCAGCCGCCGCGACACTGAGGGCAAGATAGGGTCCAGCGGCGTCTGCCGGTCGGCCAGGCATCCTTCAGCAGGACGTCCCAGAACCGCCGCGCCGCGCAGGGTCAGCACTGCGACGAGAACATGCAGAGGGCCACCAGAGTGGGATGTCGGCGCGGTGGACGACGGGCCCCACAAGGCCGCTCGCGGCACAGGCTTGGGCCCGCTGTCTGTCGCGAAATACAAATCCGGGCCCAGCATGATCTGGACCAGCGGCACCGGCACGGGGAGTTCCCGCATCATCGCGAATGCCACTACATCACGGCGCTCGACGTACGCGGTGACGAACGGGCGGAGATCCGGCGCGACAGGGCGCCAAGCCAGATCCACCAGCAGTGGGGACGACGGCATGGGCACGAGGATGTCTGGTTCCGATTTCTACAGGTGATGGCCGACGACCGATGTTACCGTCAACGGACCTGCTGACGTCAATGAATCGGAAACCCCATGCCAACCTCTTCACCAGGACGTTGTCTTGTTGCGTGTTTGTGTTTGGCCATGGCAGCGGGTTCCGTTCGGGCGGATCCGCTCGCCGCAATGCGTACCGACCGCCAGCCCGGTTGCGCTGTCGCGGTGTGGGGTGCGACCGGAGCAAGGTTGGATGCCGCAGGTTTCGCAGACGTCGAAGCGGGTCTGCCCATCACAACCCGGACCCGCTTCCTGATCGCCTCGGCCTCCAAGCAATTCACCGCGCTCGCGGTTCTCGCATTGATCGATCAGGGGCGTCTCGAACTGGACGAGCCGGCTCAGCGGAGGTTGCCGGACCTCGCCGGTGCCTTGCAAGGTGCGACCGTACGGCAGTTGTTGAACCAAACCGGCGGCGTCCGGGATCACACCACGCTGATGGCGCTTGCCGGTATCGAGCGCATGGGCGAGGTTGCGCCGGATTCGATCATGACGATGATGCGAGGCCTGGATTCGAACAACTTCGCGCCCGGCAGCCAGGCGCGATACTCGAACGGCAATTATCTGGTGCTGGCGCAATTGGTCGAACGCGTATCGGGGCATTCGCTGGCGGATTATGCGCGCGACACGATCTTCGTGCCCCTGGGCATGGACGACACTGGTTTTGACGCCGGTCCGCCGCTCGCCCACGGATACCAGCCGATTCGCGCTGGTGGGTTCCGCATTGCCGACGATCAGCCCAGCCTGCCGGGTTCGGGAGGACTGGTGACGACGGTCGAGGATCTGGTGCGATTTGACGCGGCGTTTCGTGCCGGCAGCGGCGTCCTGACCGAACGCGTGAAAGCGATGTTCCTCGAGCCAGGACGCCTGCGGGACGGTGAGGTCGCCGTGCTGCCCGAGTTCGGTACGCCCTATGGCGCAGGCGTGGGTCTTCAACGACGAGACGACGTGCTGTGGCTGAGTCATGACGGCGGATCGGAAGGATTCCGCGCGCAGTATCTGCGGCGGGTCGACACGCCGGTCGGCACGATCGTGCTCTGCAATCGCATCGACGTGAATCCGACTAGAATCGCCGAGAGCCTGCTCGGCCTGTCGACGCCACGGCCGGAGCGCACTTCCGTGGCATCCGCGCGTGACAGCCCGCCTTTGGCGTCCGAAGCGGAGGTCGCGCGCCTCGTCGGTCGCTGGAGGTCGCAGGAGACCTTCACCGACTATGTTGTCCGTGCGGTTGAGGGCGGCGTCCAGGTCACGATTCGATCTCCTTTGGCGGATGAACCGGTTGTCGAGGACTGGCTGGGCATGAGCATCAGCCACGAGGGTGAATTTGTGACGGGCCCGCTTCGCCTCAAGGCAGAGGGAGACACGCTGGCAGTCAGCTTCGACGGCAGGATCCAGGAACTGATGTTCCAGCGAGTCGACTTCTGATGTCCCTGTTGCTTCGACTTCGGGTTTGATGACAGGCCGGCATCGCGTTCGGTACCGACCCATAAACGTCCTTAAGTGCCTCGTGGCCGGCATCTGCCTCTGACTTTTCTTCAGGTGCCAGGGAGAGTAGGTTGTCGTCCAATAACTCATTCAAGCCAAAGCCGCTTCGCGGCGCGGAGCGGAAATGACCAATCGTGCCCTTGAAAGCTCTCCACAGACATATGCACGGGTCGGTGGAATCCTCTATCTGTTCATTATCGTGGCCGCTCTCTTCGGTGAGGTCTTCGTCCGGGGCACGCTCATCGTGGAGGGTGACGCTGCAGCTACCGCCAACAATATCCTAAGCTCCGAGACGCTGTTCCGTGTCGGCCTGGCGGGCGAAATGCTCACGTGTGCGTGCGACGTTGCGCTGGCGATGATCCTCTATGTCCTGCTCAAGCCGGTTAACCGGAATCTGGCTTTGCTCGCGGCGTTTTTCAGACTGGCGTTCGTCGGCCTATATAGCGTCGCCAAGCTCTTCGAAATTTCAGCTCTGGTTGCGTTAGGCCGGACCGACTATCTGAGAGCCTTCGATCCGGAGCAATTGCACGCCTTGGCGTATATGTCTCTCAGAGTGCATAGCTATGGCTACGGCGTCAGTCTGCTGTTCTTCGGCTTCTGCTGTGTGTTGTTCGGCTATCTGATCCGCAGATCAGGGTACTTGCCCAAGCTCCTCGGCGTCGTCCTGGTGATCGGTGGTTTGGGCTACATCGTGTTCAGCTTGGCGCAGATGGTGGCGCCAGCATTCGCTGCGAGGTTGTTGTTCCCTTGGATTATCTTGCCCGCCTTCTTCGCGGAGTTGGGGCTCGCATTGTGGCTCATCGTGAAAGGAGTCAATCTTCAGAAGTGGCCGAGGACTGCCGCTGTCGAATGACCGCTTTCGCCCCCACCTTGGTTGACGGGTCTTCTTCGAGTGCCAGGGGACGGGCCGATCCCGTAGCCGGTCGGTAAGCAGCGCTGGGGATGCAGCGCGTGACCTCCCGCTGGGAAGCACTCTGGGGGGGGGGCGGATCGAAGTCCTAGAAACCGCCGGTAATGCTGGTGTCCCTGCCGCCATAGTCCAGGCAGCACCGACCAATCCTTACAG
>JBOHIT010000474.1:0-3166 GCA_050726155.1 Bradyrhizobium sp. | reverse complement strand
GACCGACATGGCCCATCTCGGCGGCATTTCGGTGGAAGGAGAACTCGGCGTGCTCGGCTCGCTCGAAACCGGCATGGGCGACAAGGAGGACGGCAACGGTGCCGAAGGCAAACTGTCTCACGATCAGTTGCTGACCAATCCAGACGAAGCCGTGAAGTTCGTCAAGGAGACCCAGGTCGATGCGCTGGCGATCGCGATGGGCACCTCGCACGGCGCCTACAAGTTCACCCGCAAGCCGGACGGCGATATCCTCGCCATGAAGGTGATCGAGGAGATCCACCGCAAGCTGCCGAACACGCACCTGGTGATGCATGGTTCGTCCTCGGTGCCGCAGGATCTGCAGGACATCATCAACGCCAATGGCGGCAAGATGAAAGCGACCTGGGGCGTGCCGGTCTCCGAGATCCAGCGCGGCATCAAGAACGGCGTGCGCAAGATCAACATCGACACCGACAACCGCATGGCGATGACCGGCCAGATCCGCAAGGTTCTGAAGGATAATCCGGAAGAGTTCGATCCGCGCAAATATCTCAAGCCGGCGATGGAAGCGATGGCCAAGCTGTGCAAACAGCGGCTGCAGGAATTCAACACCGCTGGGCAAGCCAGCAAGATCAAGAAGGTGCTGACGACGGCCGAAATGGCCAAGCGCTACTCCAAGGGCGAACTTGATCCGAAAATCGCCTGACCCCGCGCCATCGCGCCGCGGAGGCTGCCGGCCGCGACGAACGAACGTTTTCTAGGCAATTGCCCGAGAACCGCCTATTTTGGTTTGCAAGGCAGGTGTCTGGAGAACGATTCAATGAATCTCGCTGACCTCAACAAGGTCGCCCTCGCCATGGTCGCACCGGGCAAGGGCGTGCTCGCCGCCGACGAATCCTCAGGTACGATCAAGAAGCGCTTTGACGCCATCAACGTCGAATCGACCGAGGAAACGCGCCGCGACTACCGGGAAATGCTGTTTCGCGCGCAGGAGGCGATGAGCCAATACGTCTCGGGCGTCATCCTCTATGACGAAACCATCTGGCAGAACGCAAAGGACGGCACCCCGCTGGTCAAGCTGATCGAACAGTCCGGCGCCATCCCCGGCATCAAGGTCGATGAGGGAACGCAAGCGCTGCCGAACTGCCCCGGCGAATTGATCACGGCCGGGCTGGACAAGCTTGCCGAGCGCTTGAAGAAATATTACGAGCGCGGCGCGCGGTTCGCCAAATGGCGGGCTGTGATCGACATCGGCAAGAACGTTCCCACCATGACCGCGATCCATGTCAACGCCCATGCGCTGGCCCGTTACGCAGCACTGTGCCAGCAGGCGCAAATCGTTCCGATCGTCGAGCCGGAAGTGTTGATGGACGGCGATCACGACATCGACCGCTGCTATGAAGTGACCCAGCGCGTGCTGAACAAGACATTCCAGGAATTGCGGGTCCAGCGCGTCGCGCTCGAGGGCATGATCCTGAAACCCAACATGGCGATCGCCGGCAAGAAAAGCCCAAAGCCGTCGTCCGTTGAAGAGGTCGCGGAGAAGACCATCCGCCTGTTGAAGAGCTGCGTTCCTGCGGCCGTGCCCGGCATCGCCTTCCTTTCCGGCGGACAATCCGACGAGGATGCGACCGCGCATCTCAACGCCATGAACCGGATCGGCAATCTCCCTTCCAGTTTGCCTTGGCGGCTGACCTTCTCCTACGGCCGCGCGCTTCAGGCGGCGCCGCAAAAGGCGTGGTCGGGCAAGCCCGAGAACGTCGCGGTCGGCCAGCGCGCCTTTACCCACCGTGCGCGCATGAATGCGCTGGCGAGCAAGGGCGCGTGGCAAGCCGGCCTGGAAAAGAAGGTCGCATAGAGTTGGCCGCTAAACCTGTTCCGCCGCGCCCGGTACCGCGCCTCTACCTCGCAACGCCCGTCGTCGACGATCCGTCGCAACTGGTGGCTGACCTCCCCGGTCTGCTCGCCGCCGCCGATGTCGCGGCCGTGCTGCTGCGGCTGCGCGAGACCGACCAGCGCACCATGATCTCCCGCATCAAGGCGCTGGCGACCCCCGTACAGGACGGCGGCGCGGCGCTGCTGCTGGATGGCCATGTCGAGCTCGTCGCGCGTGGCGGCGCCGACGGCGCGCACCTGACAGGGATCGCGGCGATCGAAGACGCCTTCCCAACCCTGAAACCCGACCGCATCGCCGGCATCGGCGGCCTCGCCACAAGGCACGATTCGATGGCCGCCGGCGAAGCCGGCGCAGATTACGTTTTGTTCGGCGAACCCGACGCCCGGGGCGAACGGCCCTCGTCCGAGGCGATCGCCGAGCGCCTGCAATGGTGGGACGAATTGTTCGAACCGCCCTGCGTCGGCTTTGCGGCCTCGCGCGAGGAGGCCGGCGAATTCGCCGCCGCAGGTGCGGATTTTGTTTTGGTCGGTGATTTCATCTGGGCCGATCCGCGCGGGCCCGAGGCGGCGCTGATCGAGGTCGAGCAGGCGATCACGCAAGCGCATGCCGCGGCGTTTGCAAGAGCCAAGGCGACCGACAAAACGACCGAGGGATAGCGCCGGACATGCGACTCCTGCGTCCCATATCGATCCTCGCCTGCTGCCTGATGGCGGCGACGGGCGCATCGGCGCAAATCTCGCTGACACCGCCTGCCGCGCAAGCGCCGGCGCCGGCCAGCAAGCCGGCCGCGAAGAAAGCGGCACCCAAGGAGGCGCCGAAGGAGGCCGCAAAGCCGAAGGCGCCGACCGTCGCCAAGAAGCCTGCTGCCACGCCGGCGGCGACGCCGACGCCAACGGCATCACCGACTCCCACCTTCGACGATCCCAATGTCGATCTCGTCTACGGCGCCTATCAGCGCGGGCTCTACAAGACCGCGCTCGATCTCGCGCTGACCCGGGCGCAATATGCCGGCGACGCCAAAGCGATGACGATGATCGGCGAGCTTTACTCCGGCGCCCTCGGCGTCAAGCGCGACTATGCAAAAGCCGCCGAATGGTATCAGCGCGCGGCCGACGGCGGCGACCGCGAAGGCATGTTTGCGCTGGCGATGATGAAGCTTTCCGGCCGCGGCGGCCCGGTCAACCGCGAGCAGGCCGTCAAGCTGCTCGCCTCCGCCGC
The DNA here is from genome assembly GCA_050726155.1 of Bradyrhizobium sp. Classification (GTDB taxonomy): domain Bacteria; phylum Pseudomonadota; class Alphaproteobacteria; order Rhizobiales; family Xanthobacteraceae; genus Bradyrhizobium. Next base: position 72 of record JBOHIT010000474.1, on the reverse strand, counting down.
CAAGCTCGGCAATCCCAAGGCGGCGTATAATCTCGCGCTGCTCTATCTCGACGGACAGACGCTGCCGCAGGA
>JBOHIT010000473.1:0-3815 GCA_050726155.1 Bradyrhizobium sp. | reverse complement strand
CCCCGTGCGCAATTGCGCACTCGGCCGGGACGACGAAAGAAAGCCGGGATGACCCAAGAAAATACGGCGCGCTGTGAAGCGCGCCGCTTTCATTTCAAGAGATCGATCCCGGTCTAACCGGTCGCCGCCCTTGGTGCACGGTTGCGGGAGTTGCGCTGGAAGAACAGCGCCTGGCTGGCGACGGCGGAGACCATCGCGGGCTGGAACGGCTTCGAGATCAGGAACGCCGGCTCCGGGCGTTCGCCGGTGAGGAAGCGCTCGGGGTAGGCGGTGATGAACACCACCGGCACCTCGAACACCTTCAACAGCTCGTTGACCGCGTCGAGGCCGGAAGAGCCGTCGGCCAACTGGATGTCGGCGAGGATCAGGCCCGGCTTCTTGTTCTTGGCCAGCGCCACCGCATCCGCATGGGTGCGGGCGACGCCAATGACGTTATGACCGAGATTCTTCACCAGGCTCTCGAGATCCATCGCGATGAAGGTCTCGTCCTCGATAATCAGCACGTCGGTGGCGATTTCCGCCGCCATCTCGCGGCCGGCGGTGTCCGCAAGCTTGCGGGTTTCGGCGATGTCGGTGCCGAGGATGTAGCCTACCTCTTCCTCGGAGAAGCCTTCGAGCGACAGCAGCAGGAACGCTTGCCGCGGCAACGGCGTGATGTTCGAGAGCCGGCGCTCCGACGGCAACGCCAGCGTCGCGACATCCGGATTGTCGTTGACCGAGACCGAATTCCAGATCTGGGTGAACAGCCGGAACAGACCGGCGCGCGGACCGTGCTGCTCGTCGAGCAGCGAGCCATCCTGCAGCAACGCTTCCAGCATGGCCCCGACATAGGCGTCACCGGACGCCTGGTTTCCCGTCAGCGCACGGGCATAGCGCCGCAACAGCGGTAAATGTTCAGCAACGAGCTGTGATCGGGACATCCCCATTCCATCCTTGTCTGAGGCCCGTTCGGGCCACATCTGGGTCGACTAAAACACCTTTGTCCGGCGTAACTTATCCTGATACGGGGCGACCCGGTTCCCCTGTCACGCCTACTACGCCCGAGGGACGGAAAAGTTCCTTCGAAAAGTTCCCGAATTTCGGAACTTTTCGGGACCCTTTGCATTAGCCTTCGACCTACAACGCGGGCGGCCAAGGCCTTATTTCGAGATAAAACCTTGAAAATCAGGGACTTAACACTCGGGGAAGCGTGGATGACATCATGAAAGAAGTAAAGAAGCAGGGGGGTCTCAACGCCGAGATCCAATCCAGGATAGGGCACCAGCTCCGAGCCATGTACGACGACGTCGTGCGGCAGGGGGTGCCGGACCGCTTTGCGGAGTTGATCCGGAAGCTCGACGGGCCAGAGGCGGCCGCTCAGACGGCCCAGGCGGACACACCAAAAACAGACAGGAGGGACTAATGCCCCTCACAGACTCTCTTCGCGACGACATTCTGGCGTCGGTGCCGTCCTTGCGCGCGTTCGCGATCTCGCTCAGCGGCAATGGCGACCGTGCCGACGACCTCGTGCAGGAAACACTGCTGCGCGCGATCGCCAATATCGACTCGTTCCAGGTAGGCTCGAACCTGCCGGCCTGGCTGTTCACGATCCTGCGCAACCTGTTCCGCTCCGACTATCGCAAGCGGCGCCGCGAGGTCGAGGACGCCGAGGGCAATTATGCCAAAACCCTGAAGACCCAGCCTGCGCAGAACGCGCATCTGGAGTTCGAGGAGTTTCGTGTCGCGCTCGAAAAGCTGCCGCAGGACCAGCGCGAGGCGTTGATCCTGGTCGGCGCCTCCGGCTTCTCCTATGAGGACGCCGCCGCGATCTGCGGCTGCGCGGTCGGCACCATCAAGAGCCGGGTCAACCGCGCCCGCTCGAAACTATCCGCCCTGCTCTATGTCGACGGCGCCGAGGATTTCGGCCCCGACAACACGGTGCGCGCGGTGATCGGCGGCAATGGCGGCTGATCGAAGCACAAGGTGACGGAAAAGGCGGCCCGATGGGCCGCCTTTTTTTGTTGTGGAAATTTTGTGACGGCGCTTGCGCCTGCGTAGGGTGGGCAAAGGCGCGCTTGCGCCGTGCCCACCATCAGCTTGTTCGATTGAAGTGGTGGGCACGCTTCGCTTTGCCCACCCTACGAACTGACGCCGTGTTTAGTGGTTGAGGCCGCCGAAAGCGTAAATCAGCACGAGAATCGGCAGGGGAATGCCGAGCAGCCACAACAGCAAATAACGTCCCATGGATTTGTCTCCGTCCATCATCCGGTTGATGCAGATAAATGCGCGGGACATGGGAGTGGTTCCGGTTGATGCGGCAATCACCGTCATTGCCTGCGACAAACGCGAAGCGTTTGCGCAAGGGGAACGAAGCGACGACGCAATCCATCCGTCCGTCTATGCCGCACTATGGATTGCTTCGCGGAGCCTGTCATCGGGCGCGCGTTCGCGCGACCCGGTGGCTCGCAATGACGGAAGATGCCGTTGCGCCCCGGAATGACGAAGAGCCCCTACCGCACCGGCCTTACCGGCGCCGACAATTGTTCGGTGCGGTCGCGTTCGGTCATGTCGACGACGGTGACCATGGGGGCGGTGAGCTCGTAGACGTAGCTGACGTCGGTGAAGTAGCGCTTGGCGGTGCCGCCGAGCGCCTCCGGCGCAACACGGTCCAGCAAAATAAGGCCGAAATCACTGTCCTCGCGCCGCGTCGCCGCACTGGTGTTGAACTCCTCCCAGCGGAAATGGAAAACCGCATCCGGCCCCTCGCCCGATATGCTCCAGTTCGCGACGATATGCGGGTGCTTGCCGACCAGCGACAGGCCCTCGTCGGAATGCGACGCCAGTTCGAAGAACAGCAGCGACAGCGACTGCGCGGCGCGCGCCGAGACCGCGATGTCGGGACCGTTGACCGCGATGCGGTCGGCATGCGGGATCGCGCGCGACTCGAACAGCCCCTTCAGCTTGACGCCCTGCCACTGGCTCTCGCTCAGCAGCGTGACCACGTTCGACATCGCGTGAATGCGCCCGATCAGAAGCTCGCGCGCAACGTCGATGTCGGAGCCGTGCCGCAGCGTTCGCGTCACGATCGACTGGATCACGGCGAGGATGTTCTTGACCCGGTGGTTGAGTTCGTCGATCACGGCCGTCAGCCGTCGCTCGAAGCCGATCCGTACCTGGATCTCGCGGCTGAGCCTCAAATTGTTGTAGGCGACATAGCCGAACAGGCCGCAGACGATGCCGGTCAGCGCCAGCCCGATCGCGCCGACGATGACCGCGGTCTGCTGCGCGCGCACGACCGCGTTGGTCTTGGCATAATAGCCCAGCGACCAGTCGCGGCCTCCGAACGTCACGGTGCGTACCATCGACGGCGCCGGACCATCCGGCTTGACCGCCTGCAAGGTGATGGCGCCCTGGTCGTTGGCGACGAACTCGTCATTGGCGTCACGCGGATCCTTCAGCACGACCGAAAACAGCGAGCGATCGTCATTGGTCAGCATCAGCGTCGCCAGCTCATAGGAAAACGTGACAAAGCCGGCGACCTCGCTGGAGCCTTCCTGATAGACGGGTGCTGCGAGCACGATGCCGACCGGGCCGGCCTTGCGCAGCAGCGGGATCGGATCCGACGCCACCGGCTTGCCGCCTTCCATCACCTGCGTCAACATCGGCCCGATGATTGAGTGGCGGTCGTAGGCGCGGCCCGGAAAACCCAGCGTATCCGCGCTACGCGGCTCGAGGTCCATCAGCACATTGATCGGCTTGTCGATGGCCTGCAGATTCAGCGGCTGGTCGTCGAAATCGCGAATGACGGGATTGGTGAAGCCGGAGGCCTGCAGTAC
>JBOHIT010000472.1:0-17525 GCA_050726155.1 Bradyrhizobium sp. | reverse complement strand
GTCTTGGAGTTATGCTCAATGATGCCGACCAATGCCGACGTCGTTTCCGAATACACCTCCGCCCAAGTCTTGTGCTGCGGAGCAAACCAAGCGCACTCGAACCCTTGAACAAGTCCTTCCTTGATCCAAGTTTTGGCCAAGTCGGTTTTGCCGAACCGACGCCCGCACCGCAGTGCCTTGAAGCGGGAGCCGCGAAGAGCCAGAAAGGCTTTCACCTGTCCGGCATGGAGCGTTCCGACTGATAGCTTTTGTGACGACGTGTGGATCCTTCTCGACATCTGCGTACTCAATCTCTGCTGAGCCGGTCCGCGGCAGGCTGGGACCACCACTCAGTCGGGGCAACGTTCCGCTTCTGAGCATAATCGCGCGTTTTCTGCTCCGCGGTCTGGCCGGGATAGTCAGGCAGCCAGTCCTCGACAACCACGCGCTGCTTGCCAGTCTTGCTACGCTCGGCGCGAATCCAAAGCCTAAGCACAGCCATTGCGGCATCGATGTCACCACGTACTCCCCTTTGGACAAGCGCTGTCAGATTGAGTTCCCACGCCGGGGTGGTCTTTTCCTCTCCACCCTCCCGGTGACGAATGGGGGACTCAAGAACGCCCAATATCACCATAGCCAAGTCGGACGGCTCAGTTTTCGGCCGCCCTCTTGGGTTACCTGAGACGCCGGACTTGAATTGCGATGCCTTGGGCGGTTTCCCGTATCCGATCTCGTAGTCAGACATTGTCGACCTCTCCCGAAGCTGCAAAGGCCGTCGTGTAGTCGTTGTCGACGAACACGACCTCCAGTTCTGCAGCGCTGTTCCGCTTTGCAAACTCCTCGAACTTTTGTCGGGTGCGCTCGGCCTTCTTGTCTCCGGCGAGCGACCTCTGCACGAGCTGAAACATGATTGCCTGCAGGGCTTGCATCCTTTCGGGCTGCCCGCCCTTTACGGCAACCACGGGCGCGCGAAGGAGCCGCTCGATCACCGACAACTGACTCTCGGCAGCCTTGCTTCGTACCCGATCCTTTCGAGAATTGCTTTTCTTGCGCTTCTTCTGCGCACGAGTGAGGGCACGATCATTGTGCTTTGCTTCAGCCATTTGCGGCGCCCCGCCTGGATTTCAGGAAATCGAAGCTCTCGCCGAACTGGCTGTGGGCCTTTCGCCCGGTCATACGCTGCCAGCGCTCAACTGCCGTATCGACGTACAGTGGGTCGAGTTCGACACCGAAGCAACGACGACCCACGCGCTCTGCGGCGAGAAGTGTCGTTCCGCTGCCCAAGAAGGGGTCAAAGACGATGTCGCCGCGGTTAGTCGAATCTTGAATGGCGTCTGACACCATCAAGAGCGGCTTAACCGTGGGGTGCAGTTCGAGGTTACGTTTTGAGCCTTTGCGCGCGAAAGAATTACCACCGGCGTAGTTCCAGACGTTGGTCCGGTAGCGCCCAAACTTGCCAAGCTGAATATTGTTGAGGTGCTGTTCCGACCCGTTTCTGAAGACAAAGACCAGTTCGTGTCGGGATCTGTAGAGCGAACCCATGCCGCCGTTGCTCTTGACCCATACACAGAGGTTCAGCAGCTCGCAGCTGGATGCCTGTCCAGCGGCAAGCGTTTCCGATATGTGGCGCCAATCCATGCAGACGTAGATCACGGCACCGGGAACGGTGTGCTGGCAGATCCCGGATAGGCTTGAAGTTAGGAACGCGGTGAATTCGGCTTGAGACATCTCGCCCGTGGCCATCGGAAAATCGCGATGGTGGATGGCCCCCTTGCCGCCCACATGCCCGTCGATCTTGACGTTATAGGGAGGGTCAGTGAAGGCCGCGGCCGCCTTCTCGCCGACGAAAAGGTTGGACACGGCGGTCTGATCCAGAGCGTTGCCGCACGCGGTGCGGTGGTCACCCAGCTGCCAAATGTCGCCTAAACCGGAAACGGACGGGCCAGTGGGGAGTTCAAAATCATCACCCCGGTCGATTGCGTCGATATCGTCGAGTGACTGGATCCGGAAATCAATCTCGGGTGGCTCAAAGCCCGTGGCGTCGATGTCGAAGCTTAGGGCGAGCTCAGAAAGTTCCTTAAGCTGGACGGCTAGCATGGCGTCGTCAAAAGTAGACCGATCGGTCAGCTTGTTGTCGGCCAGCATGTAGGCCTTGGCCCCAACCTCCGACAAGTGGTGCAGAAAAATGACCGGGACCTGCGAAAGCCCCAAGAATTTTGCGGCTTCAAGGCGACCGTGACCCGCTAGAACGCTTCCCTCCCTATCAACCAGAATTGGTGCATTGAAGCCAAAGGCGTCAATGCTCTTTGCGATCGCCTTGATTTGGGTCCGGGAATGCTTGCGAGCGTTGCCTGGGTGAGCCTTCAGATCCGAAGGCGACCGCAACGTAATTCGAGGACTTTCGGCGGCGGGATCTCCACCTGACCTTGCGCTGTCGTAATTGTGCTTGTTCATCGCGGAGAGCCCCACTCACCGCGAAGCTGCAGTAAAATCGCTGTTTCCGGAATCGACTATAATGTGCGATTTAGACCGGTAATTATTTCCGTCGAGAAAACAAAGACATCTCGATATCGAGATAGCGGCGTACCTCGTGCCGCAAGCTGATCAGCGAATCGTCGCCTGCTCCCTCGAAATAAATCTTCCAGCTATAACGCCTAGCGTTTCCCCAGCCGGCTAAATCGAGAAGCGATGACCATAGCTCCGTTGCCGCGTCATAGAGCGCGGCCTTTGAGGGCGTACCGAACCCATTTTCTGCAAGGAATTCTGCCGCTTCCATGATGATCGCGGCGCAGACATATCTGGCTGGCTTCAAGCCGCCAGGGAGACGAGCCCTACCTGCCCCGGATGGAACGTTTCCATGTTCATCGAGCAGGGTTTTATGCGCTTTGTGAGTGGCGACTAGTAATTGGAGCAAAAGCGGCTCGAACTGATGTTTCAACTCCTCGCTCTGTGGTGAGTGCGCCGTTAGGAATTCCGTCGCAAATGGTTGCTGCAAAAACTCAATAAGGCGTCTGGCATCCCGGTTTGCCGCGGCGTTTGCTTCAAACCGTTGCTTTCTCGTAGGGGAAGAGGCGTCAACATGATGCTGCGTTTTCACGTCAAAGGAAAAACGCGAAAAAACCGATATCAGCCAACTCGGCGCGGGTGAGGTCAGGCATTCAGCAGCGCGCCTAATTCTAGCGCGGTGCGTTTCCTCAAGACGTCTGTTCGCAGGTAGTTCCACGACAGAGGTGATTTCTACACCCATGGGTTCCTCACAAATGGTCTGCTCAGCAGCATCAGAGACCCTACCGGCCCGACTGGGAAGCCCAAAGCAGGAGCTTTCCCCAAAGGAACCGACAATAGAGAACAAGCGCCGAATTCGCGTAATGAGCGGTTATGGAACGGCGGCTTTTGGGCAAAGCGGACATTCGAGAAGGGACGCAAGGCAAGACTTGGTTATACTTCCCGACGGCTACCGGGCGACGGCCGAACAAGCGCTGAATGGTTCAAGACCGCCCATTGCCTGCCTCAGCGAATCCTGATGAGCCGTTTGCCAATATTCTCGCCGCGATAGAGGCCGGCGATCGCTCCCGGGGCATGTTCGATGCCCTCCAGGATGTCCTCGGAATAGCGCAATCGTCCGTCGCGAATCCACTGTGCCAGACGGACAACGGCCTCTTCGAACCGGGGCGCATAGTCGAATATTACGAATCCCTGCATGCGCGCACGCTTGACCAGCAGATGACGCTCGGCGCGTGGACCAAGGGGCCATGGATTCCAGCTCGAGACCGACGCCGTTCCGCAAATGACCACGCGCGCGCCGACGGCGAGATGGCGAAGGACAACGTCGCTGATCGCGCCACCGGTGTTGTCGAAATAGACATCGACGCCCCTTGGGCAAGTCTTGGCGAGCGCGGACTCCAGATTGTCGCCCTTGTAATCGATCGCCTCGTCATAGCCGAACCGCTCGCGGCATTGGGCGACCTTCTCCGGGCCGCCGGCAATCCCGACCGTCCGGCAACCCGAGAGCTTGGCGATCTGGCCGACCGCCGACCCCACCGCGCCGGCCGCGGTCGATATCACCACGGTATCGCCGGAGCGCGGCTGGCCGACGTCGAGCAGCCCGAAATAGGCGGTGATCCCGTTAAGGCCGGTGACGCCGAGCGAGAGCGAAAGCGGCAGGTCGTCTTCCCTGATCCTGCGCGTCACAGCGGCAGGCTCGACGACGGAAAATTCCTGCCACCCAAACATGCCCATCACCTTGTCGCCCGGTTTGAAGTCGGCATGCATCGACTGCAGAACCTCTCCGGCGGCGAAAGAGCGCATCACGTCGCCAATACGAACCGGTTCCGAATAATTGGCGACATTGCTGACCCAGCCGCGCATCGCAGGTTCGACCGAAAGAAAATGGCTTTGCACCAAGATTTGTCCGTCCCGCAGATCGGGAAGGTCGGACTCGATGATCTCGAAATCGCCAGCCTGGGGAATATCGGCCGGACGGGATTTCAGGATGACCTGACGATTGCGATTGTTCTTCATGGCCAACGGTTCCTGTTGGGAAGCAGGTTTGGAAGGGGGGCTGACCGGTCCATCGATCCACTTGCATTAGTCGGCAAAGATAGTACGTATGTGTACGATATTCGGCAAGACCGTTATCGAGGCCATTATGTCGAGGTCGATCCGGGAAGGCGATGCGCCCAAAAGACAATAGAGGAGCCGTCTGATTGAGAGCCAATTTTACGACAGGTCTCGTCACTGCCCTGCTTTTTCTCGCCGCATGCTTCCCGGCGTGTTCGGCGGAACCTTATCCTTCGCAGCGCATCACCCTGATCGTGCCGTTTCCACCCGGCAGTGCGACTGACAGCGTGACGCGGCATCTGGCCGAAAACATTCGTGCCGCGACTAACGCCACCGTGGTGGTCGAGAACAAGCCAGGTGCGGACGGCAATCTGGCCGCACTCGCCGTCCTGAAGGCGGAGCCTGACGGCTATACAGCCTTTGTGACGACGAATTCGACGCAAGCGGCGAACGTCAGCCTGTTCAATTCGCTGCCTTACGATCCCAAGACGGACTTCGCGCCGGTTGCGGGCATCATGACGATACCGATGATGCTGACGGTGAAGGCGGACTTTCCGGCCAAGACCGTGGCCGAGTTCGTTGAGCTCGCGAAGAAACGCGAAAAGCCCTTGTCGTTCGGCAGTGGCAACACGTCGAGCAGGGGCGCGGCCGAATTGTTCAGATATCGTCAGGCAATCGAGATGCAGCATGTGCCGTATCGAGGTATGCCACAGGCGTTGACGGACGTAATGGGCGGGCAGATCGATTGCGTCTTCGCCGATCCCGCGAGCGCGCAAGGCCTGGTCCAGGACGGCAAGCTGCGGGCGCTGGCGGTGACGAGTGCGATGCGGCTCGAGACAATGCCGGATCTTCCGACCGTCGCGGAAAGCGGGTTACCCGGGTATGAGTTGACCGCCTGGGTCGGGGTCTTCGTCCGGGCAAAAACGCCACCCGACATCATCGCCAAGCTTAACGCTCTGGTCACCGGCTTCGTCAATGGCGCCGAGACGAAAAAATACATGGCGACAATCGGCGCCGCGCCATTTCCGTCGACGCCGCAGGAACTCGCGGCCTTTCAGGAAACCGATACCAGGCGCTGGGCGGAGATCGTGGCGACTGCAAAAATCGAAAAGAAGTGACGCTCGCAAGTTCCTGATCACGGCGCTGCTGTGATCCGGCCTAACGAAGGCTACGCCGCCTTCCTGCTCTTTCGCGGTTTACTCTTCTTGCCGACTTCTTCTTCGCTTTCGCTCGGCAGAGCGTTGCCATCGGACATCGCCAGCAGATTGTGCTTCATCGCCAGCAACGCATCGGACGCCGCCTCCAGCGCGTTGCGGTCAATCCCATGGGTTAGCTGGGCATTGAACTTGTCGGTCTCCTTGCGAAGTTTTTCCAGGAAGCCGCGTGCCTGCTTGGTAACAAACACGCGCTTGACGCGGCGGTCGACCGGGTCCGCCTGCCGAAGCACGAAGCCGGAAGACTCCAGGCGGTCGATCAGCGCGCCCACGCCAACCTTGCCGACGTCGAGTTCATTGGCGAGCTGCGTCTGCGGAAGTCCGTCCTTCCGCGAAATGAATGCCAGCACCCACCATTGCGACCGCGTGATGCCAAGCGGGGCGAGGGCGCGGTCGAACATCATCCGGCGTAGCCGGGAAACGTCGTGGATGAGATAGCCTAGTCGGAGATCCCAGTCGGGCCGGTCGACCATGTCGTTTTTTCCTCGTCAGAAGCCTGATACCGATACGTGTCGATCCCGGCGATTCAACTGATATCATACACAAGCGTATTTTAAAAGGAACGCGCCGCGGCGAACCCGGCCGCCTCGATTCCCCGCGGTGTGTATCCCCAGAAATCGGCTTTATTTGCTTGGAATCGAGCCGGATCGTCTGCCCAGGGCTCCCTTCCAGGTTGGACCAGAGCGATTTACAAATGAAGTACAGTAGTGTATCAATTTGACCGAGGCGGCCTGGCTCGGGCCGCGATGCGACGATTCGAACAGTGGGATTTGCCTTTCATGTTCAGCGCTGACGTCCTCAAGGGAAAGCGCATCCTGGTGACCGGCGGCGGCACGGGGCTCGGCAAGGAGATTTCCGTAGGGTTCGCCGCCCACGGTGCCCACGTCTTCATTTGCGGCCGCCGGCCGGAAATTCTCGAACAGGCGACGAACGAAATTCGTGCGCGATCGGGCGGGCAGGCCGACGCGCTGGTCGCCAACGTTCGCGATCCCGACAGCATTGAAAAGATGATGGCCGATATCTGGTCTACCGGACCGCTGACCGGCCTGGTGAACAACGCCGGCGCCAATTTTCTGGCGCCGACCGAGACGTTGTCGCCACGCGGCTACGAGGCGATCCGGTCGACCATTATGGACGGCTCGTTCTACGCGGCGCAGGGCTGCGGCAGACGCTGGATTGCCGCAGGGATTCCCGGCGTGATCATCAGCAACCTCGTCACCTGGGTCTGGACCGGATCGGCCTATGTGGTGCCGGCCGCGATGGCCAAGGCGGCGGTTCATGCGATGACGATGTCGCTCGCGGTCGAATGGGGGCCGAAGGGCATTCGCGTTAACGCGGTGGCGCCCGGTCCATTCCCGACCGAGAATGCCTGGGACAAGCTCAATCCGCTGGCGGAGACCGGCGTGGGTGCGACCCAGGCGGACGAGGTTCCGCTGCGCCGGTTCGGCAAGATGGATGAGCTGCGCAATCTCATGATCTTTCTGATGTCGGATGGATGCAGTTACATCACCGGCGACACCATCAGTATCGATGGCGGGCACCATCTGGCGGCGCCGAGCACGTTTGCCGGGCTTTCGAAGCTTTCGCCGGAAGACTGGCAGCGGGCACGTGAAGCCATTCAGGCATCCACGCGCAAGGAAAAGGAAGGCCGGTCGGCCTGACATCAATAGGCGTGAATCGCTCGGGAGTGACGCAATGGGGCTGGCAATCGCAACAACGAGCTTCGAATGCACGATAGGCGGCGGCCTCGCGCGCATCGTTCTCAACCAGCCCGACCGCGGCAATCCGATCGACGGTCACTTCTGCCGCGAGTTCAATCTTTGCATGGCTGAATTGAGCGAACGCGACGATGTGCGCTCGGTGCTCGTTTCCGCGCGCGGACGATTGTTCAGTGTCGGCGGCGATCTGGCGGCGCTGGCGTCCCAGGGCGCGGCGTTGCCCGTGACCATCAAATCGTGGACGGCGGATTTGCACACCGCCATCGTTCGGATGGTTCGCATGCGTGCGCCGGTCGTCATCGCCGTGCAAGGCAACGTCGCGGGCGGCAGTGTTTCGCTGATGGCTGCGGGCGATGTGGTGGTGATCGGCAAATCGGCGCGCATTTCCTCTGCATTCGCAAAGATAGGTTTCACGCCGGACAGCGGCTCGACGACGACGGTGACGCGGCGTATCGGGGTCGCTCGCGCCCGGCGTTTTTTCCTGCTGGCGGAAACCATGGATGCCGACGCTGCACTGGCGGCTGGATTGGTCGACTATGTCGTGAACGACGACGCCGTCGTTGTGGAAGCCGAGAAGATCGCGCGCGAACTGGCGTCAGGCCCCACCGAAGCCTATGGCGGGATCAAGCGCCTGTTCCTGCAGACGCCCAACTGTTCCATCGAGAGTCAGCTGGAAGACGAGGCGCAAACGCTCGCAGCGATCTCGCGAACGTCGGACGCTCAGGAGGGCGTCAAGGCCTTCAGGGAAAAGCGCAAACCGAAATTTGCGGGAAAATAGCTCTATTGATCCCTGTAGGTCGGGTCGCGCTTCTCTCGAAATGCCGCGACGGCTTCCTGGTGGTCGCTGGTTTCGAGCAACATCACCTGCTGACGGTCCTCGATCATCAGCGCGGCATCGATGCCGGGAGCATCGATCAGTGCGTTCAGCGTTTGCTTGGTCATGCGCAAACCCATCGGCGAGGCGCGCGCCATTTCGGCGGCGAAGGCAAGGCCCGTCTCCAGCAATTTGTCGTCGGCGACGACGTCGCTGACGAGCCCAACGGCCTTCGCCCGATCTGCGCCAAGAAATCGGCCCGTCAAAAGCAGTTCCGATGCCACGGAAAGGCCGATCAGCCGGGGCAACAGATAACCGGATCCCATATCGCAGCCGCCGACGCCGACGCGGATATAGGCGGCGTTCATCCGCGCCGCCGGCGTGGCAAAGCGGACATCGGAGGCCAGCAGCAAGGAAAACCCGGCGCCGCAGGCCGCGCCCTGAACCAGGGCTACGATCGGCTGCGGGCAGCTTCGCATCAGGCGGATGATCCGCGAGTAACGCTGCTGCATATCGAGCTGCCGCTGCGGCCGTCCCGCGCCGGGCGCCGCAAACGCTTCCGAACCGAGCTCGGCCCCGGCGCAGAACGCCCGTCCGTTGCCCCGGAAGATCACGATGCGCGTGGTCAGGCGATCATGGAGGCCCGAAAAGTATGCGATCAGTTCGTCAGCCATCGCGGGCGTCACCGCATTGAGAGCGTCCGGCCGATTTAGGGTGAGGATTTCAATGGCGTCGCGCTCTTCGACAGTGATGGTCGCGAATTTGTCCATGTCGTGCGTTCCCAAAGGCATCATTGGTCGCCGGGACAACAGGATGTCACGGGGCGGTGTGGATGGCCATAACGGTCCGGTTGTTCCAATCGTTCGGCCGCCGCCCTTGTGTCCGGGAGCTCCGCAAAACGCTTGCGAAACATAGTACACCATATCATAATATAGTGTACTAATTTCTGGCAGCGCGGCGGTGGCCCGCCGGCCACTCTCGGAGAGCACGATGCCGTATCAATCGGTCTTCAGGCCGGATCTGTTCAAGGGCAAGACGATCATCGTCACCGGCGGCGGCAGCGGGATTGGCCGTTGCACTGCACACGAACTGGTGGCTCTCGGCGCCAATGTCGCAATCATCGGCCGCACCGCCGAAAAATTGTCGGAAGTGAAGGCGGAGATCGAAGAGGATGGCGGACAGGTCCTCACGCATGTTTGCGATATCCGCGATGAAGCCATGGTAATCGCGGCGATCGACGCGGTGCTCGGTGCCTATGGCCGCATCGACGGGCTCGTCAATAATGCCGGCGGTCAATATCGCGCGCCGATGAAGTCGATCTCGACCAAGGGCTTCGAGGCTGTGATCCGCAGCAATTTGACCGGCGGGTTCATCTTCATGCGCGAGGCCTATAACCGCTGGATGGAGGCCAATGGCGGGGCCGTCGTCAACATCATCGCCGATATCTGGCATGGCTGGCCCGAATTCGCCCATTCCGGTGCTGCACGCGGCGGCATGCTGACGCTCACCGAAACCGCGGCGTGCGAATGGTCTTCTTCGGGTGTGCGCGTCAACGCGGTCGCGCCGGGTGGTATCGTGTCCAGCGGGTTCGATACCTACACGCCGGAAATGCAGAAGAAGCTGCATGATTTCACGGCCGGCGTGCCGCTGCAGCGGTTCGGTACCGAGGCCGAAATCTCGGCGGCGATCGTGTATCTGTTGTCGCCAGCTGCCGCCTACGTCACGGGCTCCTGCATCCGGGTCGATGGCGGCACGCCGAATGCGCGTACCACCTGGAAGCTCGAGCCACACCATCGTAGCGCGCCCTTTGAAGGCTTTCATCGCTCCAAACTTCCGGATGCCCTGAAGAAGGCGCCGTGAAGCCGATCGGGCGGCGTCAATTAGATGTCGTACGCGTGTATACGAATACACAGAGATGAGGAAAAGCGATGGCCGGACTCTATTTCGAACAGTTTTTTGTCGGACAAACTTTCGTCCATGAAATCCGGCGAACGGTCACCGACATGGACAACATCCTGTTCTCGTCGTTGACCTATAATCCGGCAGCGGTGCACATCGACCACGAATACGCCAAATCAACCGAGTTCGGCAAACCGCTGATGAACTCGATCTTCACGCTCGGCCTGGTCATTGGGCTATCGGTGCAGGACACTACTCTGGGCACGACGGTTGGAAATCTCGGCATGGAGGACACCAAATTTCCACGCCCGGTGTTTGCCGGTGATACGATCAGGGCGGAAACGAAGATCCTGGCCGTGCGCGAGAGCAAGTCCCGCCCGACCCAGGGTATCGTCACGTTCGAGCATCGTGGCTTCAATCAGCACAATGAAGAAATCGCCTATTGCCGCCGCATAGGCCTGATGATGAGGCGTCCCGCATGAGATTTCGCTCCCTTCTGTTTGTGCCTGGGGACAGCGAGCACAAATTCGAAAAGGCATCCGGCATCGGCGCCGACGCGCTGATCCTCGATCTCGAAGATGCCGTGGTCCCGCCGCGCAAGGCGCTGGCACGTGAGATGGTCAAAAACCTGCTGGGCGGCCCGCCGCGCGACTGGGCGTTTTTGGTACGCATCAATCCGCTCGGCAGCGGGCTGACGCTGGAAGACCTCGCGGCGATTGTCCGTCCCGGTCTCGACGGCATCCTGATCCCCAAGGTCAACGGCATCCAGGATATCGAACTGATTTCGAACTATGTCGACGTGCTTGAGGTCGCTACCGGGGTCACGCCGGGTCATGTGAAATTACTAGTGGTCGCCACCGAGACGCCGGCCGCCATGATCGGCTTTGCCGGTTACGCAACGCCAAGCCGGCGCCTCGTCGCCATGACGTGGGGCGCGGAGGATCTGGGTGCGGCGCTTGGCGCGCTGTCCAACAAGGAAGCCGACGGTAGCTGGACGTTTCCCTATCAGGTCGCGCGGGCGCAATGCCTGTTCGGGGCAGCTGCTGCGGGCGTCGCGGCGCTGGATACTCTGTACGGGGATTTCAGGGATGAGAAGGGGCTGGCGGAAAGCTGCCGGGTCGCGCGCCGCGATGGCTTTGTCGGAAAGATCGCCATACACCCCGCTCAGGTCGCGACGATCAATCAATGCTTTACGCCGTCGGAGGCCGATCTGGCGCATGCACGCCGCGTAGTGGCAGCGTTCGCAGCCCAGCCCGATGCGGGGACACTCGGGATCGACGGCAAGATGTATGACATGCCGCATCTGATCGCGGCAAAACGCGCGCTCGCCTCGGCCGGGGAGAACGTTACATGAGCAGCTTGTTGGCAAACGAGTTCGAACCGGGAGACGATCAGGCAGCCATTCGCGATGGCGTGCGGGGGGTCGTCAGCCGTTTCGGCGACGATTACTGGCTGGCGCGCGATGACGATGGAAAATTTCCGTTCGAGTTTCATCGCGCGATGGCCGATGCCGGCTGGCTCGGCATCACCATGCCGGAGGCATATGGCGGCTCTGGCCTCGGCGTGACCGAGGCCGCAATCATGATGCATGAAGTTGCAAGCCACGGCGGTGGAATGTCCGCGACCTCGGCGGTGCACATCAATCTGTTCGGGCCGCACCCGATCGTCGTGAAGGGCACACCGGAGCAGAAGGCGCGCTGGGTCCCGCGGCTGGTCGCCGGCGAAGATCAATGCTGCTTCGGTTTCACCGAGCCGGATGCCGGGCTCAACACGACCCGGATCAAGACTTTTGCGCAGAAGGTTCCCGGCGGTTATCTCGTGCACGGCCAGAAGGTCTGGACCTCGACCGCGCAGGTCGCCAACAAGATCATGCTGCTGACCCGGACCACCAAATACGAGGATTGCGCCCGGCCGACCGATGGGATCACGATCTTCTACACCGACCTCGACCGGTCGAAGATCGATGTTCATCGCATTCCCAAGATGGGCCGCAAGGCAGTCGACTCCAATGCCATCTTCATCGATGGCCTGTTCATTCCGGAAGCCGATCGGATCGGCGAGGAGGGCAAGGGCTTTTCTTACATCCTGCACAGCCTTAATCCCGAGCGCATCCTGATCGCCGTCGAGGCAATCGGGATCGGCCAGGACGCGCTGCGCCGGGCGGCAAAATACGCAAGGGAACGCGTGGTGTTCGACCGGCCGATCGGCCAGAACCAGGGCATCCAGCATCCGCTTGCTGAAAACTGGATGTATCTGGAGTCAGCCTGGCAGATGGCGATGCGCGCCGCCTGGCTCTACGATCACGAGAGGCCCTGCGGCGCCGAGGCCAATGCCGCGAAATTCCTCGGCGCCCGCGCCGGCCACGATGCCGCCTGGCAAGCGATCATGACCCATGGCGGCTTTGGATATGCCAAGGAATATCACGTCGAGCGCCTGTTCCGCGAAGTCTCCATCACGCGGCTGGCGCCGATCACCGAGCAGCTGATCCTCAGTTTTATTGCCGAGAAGGTGCTCGAGCTGCCGAAGAGCTATTGAAAAAACTCAAAGATTGCGCGAAATCAATTCGCGCATGATTTCCGAGGTGCCGCCGTAGATGCGCAGCACGCGCGCATCGGCATAAAGACGGCAAATCTCATACTCGCGCATAAAGCCGTAGCCGCCGAAGAACTGCAGGCATTGGTCGACAAGCCGGCCATGCATTTCCGTGATCCAGAGCTTTGCGGTCGACGCGGCGTAGGTCGACAGTTCGTGATTGATGTGGTCGTAGAGGCACTGATCGGCATAGGCCCAGCCCACCGCGAGATCGGATTTCAGGTCGGCCAGCTTGAACCTCGTATTCTGGAAGTTGCCGATCGGCGATCCGAAGGCGCTGCGCTGCTGGACATAGTCCTTGGCAAGGTCGAAGGCCTTTTGCGCGGCGGCGATCGAATGCAGCGCGATGGTCAGGCGTTCCTGCGGCAGTTCGCTCATCAGCGCGCCCATCGCGCCGCCTTCCGCTCCCAACAAATTGGTCACTGGGACGCGGACGCCATCGAAGAACAGCTCGGACGTATCCGAAGAAAGATGCCCAAGTTTTTTAAGGTTCCGGCCGTGGCGGAAGCCGGGACGGTCGGTCTCGACAAGAATCAGACTCATTCCCCGTGAACCACCTTCCGAGTTGGTCCGAACCACGACGATCACGAGGTCGCACATCTGCCCGTTCGAGATGAAGGTCTTCTGGCCCGATATCACAAACTCGTCGCCTTCGCGTACGGCGCGGGTGCGGATGCCTTGCAGGTCGCTGCCGGTTCCGGGTTCGGTCATCGCGATGGCGCAAACGGCTTCGCCCGTCACCATGCGCGGCAGCCATTTCTTCTTTTGCTCCGGGGTACCGTAACTCAGCAGGTAGCCGCAGCAGACGTCATTGTGCACGGAGAAGTCGGTGGCGGGTCCTGCGAAGCCGGAGTAGCTGAGTTCCTCGATCACGACCGCGTTGTGCCGGAAGTCGCCGCCGGCGCCGCCGAACTCTTCGGGGACCTGTGGGCAGAGCAGGCCGGCCGCGCCGCCGGCGCCCCACAGCGACCTGTCGATGATTCCCGCTTCTTCCCATCGTGCGAAATCGGGCGCAATCTTCGACGCCGCAAAACGCCGCACCGTTTCCCTGAACTGGTTGTGTTCTTCGTCGTAAACCCTGCGATGGGGTAGCATCGAGGCTCCTCCCGTTTATTGCTGTCGGCGATCCGGCTGCCGCATCATTCCGATCGGTGAAGGGATCAGAAACCGACCTTGTCGCCGCCTTTGAGTTGCAGGATTTCGCGCGCCTCGTCGGCCGTCGCGACCTCCAGCCCCAGCCCTTCGATGATCTTTCGAACCTGCGTCACCTGGTCGGCGTTTGACGCCGCAAGTTGCCCGGCGCCGATCCAGAGGCTGTCTTCGAGGCCGACCCGCACATTGCCGCCGATCGCCGCCGCAATCGCCGCGACCGGCATCTGCGCGCGCCCGGCGCCCAGCACCGACCAGCGATAATTGTCGCCGAACAGGCGATCGGCGGTGCGCTTCATATGCATGACGTCTTCTTGGTGCGCTCCGATGCCGCCCAGCAGTCCGAACACGGTCTGGATGAACAACGGGGCCTTCACCAGACCTTCGGTCCAGAAATAATGCAGATTATAGAGATGACTGGTGTCGTAGCACTCGAACTCATAGCGCGCGCCGGTCGAGTTGAGCGTTTCCAGCGCGTAGCGGATGTCCTTGAAGGAATTGCGGAAGACGAGGTCGTGGGAGCCTTCCAGCATCGCCGGCTCCCAATCATGTTTGAAATGCTTGTATCGCTTGAGCATCGGAAACAGGCCGAAATTCATCGATCCCATGTTCAGGCTGGCGACCTCCGGCTTCCAGACCGCCGCGGGCTTGATGCGCTCCTCGACGGTCATATAGGGCGAGCCGCCGGTCGTCAGATTCACGACCACGTTGGAGCGCTGCTTGATGACACGAAGAAACGGCTCGAAGGCTTCCGGCGACTGGTCCGGCCGGCCGTCTTTCGGATTGCGCGCGTGAAGATGCACGATCGCAGCGCCTGCCTCGGCCGCGCCGAGAGCGGATTCCGCGATCTCGGCCGCCGTCACCGGCAGGTGAGGCGACATTGAGGGGGTGTGGATCGACCCCGTGATTGCGCAGGAAATGATGACCTTACGTGCCGGCACGGTGTTTTCCTCTTATGGCGCGGGCTTCGCCGACGCGAACGGTTCAGGTGAACTTGTGGAAGTCCGGCGTCCGCTTCTCATTGAAAGCGGCGACGCCTTCCTTCGACTCCGCGGTGTCGTAGAACAGCTTCACCGCATGCAAAGCGAGGTTGCTGATCCCGCGAATGTTGTCGCTGTCGGCGTTGAAGGAGCGTTTCGCCAGCGCGATAGCGGTCGGTGACCGCTGCGCCAGCTTGTCGGTCCAGTCCTTGACGGCGGCATCGAGTTCGGCGGCCGGAACCACCTTATTGACCAGGCCCATTTCACGCGCCTGTTCGGCGGTGTAGCGGTCGTTGAGGAACCAGATTTCGCGTGCTTTCTTGTCGCCGACATGGCGTGCCAGCAAGGCCGTGCCCCAGCCGGCATCGACCGAGCCGACCTTCGGGCCGACCTGTCCGAATTGCGCCGTGTCGGCGGCAATCGTCAGGTCGCACAGCGTTGCCAGCACGTTGCCGCCACCGATTGCAAAGCCGTTGACGCGTGCGATGACAGGTTTGGGAACATCCCGGATCAGGCCTTGCAGTTCGTCGATCGGCAGCCCGACGACGCCGCGGCCGTCATATTGCCCTTCATGGGCAGACTGGTCGCCGCCGGTGCAGAACGCCTTGTCGCCGGCGCCGGTCAGCACGATGCTCGAAATGTTGCGGTCGTTGGCGGCAATCTGAAACGCCTGAATCAGTTCCTCGAGCGTCTGGCCACGAAAGGCATTATAGACCTTGGGCCGGTTGATGATGATCCAGGCGGCACGATCGCGGACTTCGTAGATCACATCGGTGAATTTGGTCGGATCTGCTATCATCGTTAAACCTCGCGTCTGTTAGATCATGTTCATGCCGCCGGAGACCGAGATGGCCTGGCCGGTGATGAATTTGCCGTCGTCGGATGCGAGCAGGGCGATAATCCCGGCATAGTCATCGGGTTCGCCCATGCGCTTCAAGGGAATGCCGCGAACCATCGCGTCCTTCCATTTTACTGCCTGTTCACCTTCGCCCAGCACCGCCGCCATCATCGGCGTATTGGTTGGTCCTGGACACACCGCGTTCAGCAGCACGTTCTTGCGCGCGAGTTCGCGCGCGATCGATTTGGTGAAGGAGATCAGCCCGCCCTTGCAGGCGGAATAAACTGCCTCGTCGCTGGTGCCGACGCGGGCGGCGTCGGACGCGATGTTGATGATGCGGCCGCCGCCATGCTCGACCATCAGCGGCGCGATGGCGTGATGGGTGTTGAGCGGACCATAGAGATTGATGCGGATGATCTTGTCCCAGAGATCCTTGTCGGTCTTCAGGAACGGCATCGGCCGATCCCAGCCGGCGTTGTTGACGAGCACCCAGATCGGACCAAGTTCGCCCTCGACCTGCGCGACAGCGCGATCGACCGAGGCGCGGTCGCCGACGTCGACGGTGTACGTCGTGATTGCCGACGTCGGCGCGAGTTTCGCCGTCTCATGCCCGGCGTCGGGGTTGATGTCGAAAATTGCGACCTTGCAGCCTTCTTCCGCGAGCCGAAGGGTGATGGCGCGCCCGATGCCCTGGCCGCCGCCGGTCACGATCGCTACCTTGCCTGATAAGCCTCTCAAATCTCACTCCCTTGTTTTGCGGCCCATTGGCCCTTGCTTTGTTTGGTCCGCCGGCCTTGGCCGATCGGTGGGCTCACCCGCTCTTGGCGAGTGCAAAACCACATTGCGCAAACATCTGGCGGGCGATGATGGTTTTCATGATCTCGATCGATCCGCCCGCGATCTTGACGATCCTGGCGTCGACATAAGCCCGCGCGATCGGATATTCCGTCATATAGCCCCAGCCACCGAATAGTTGCAGGCATTCATCGACCGCTTCGCAGTGAAGTTCGGAGGTGAACATCTTGGCCATCGCGGCGTCGACCGGATCGAGCTTGCCCTCCATGAACAGCGAAATGCAGCGATCGGTGAAGACGCGGGCGACCGTTGCCTTGGTCTTCAGGTCCGCGAGCTTGAACTGGGTATTCTGGAAGTTCGCGAGTTTTTGACCGAACACGCTGCGGTCCGAGGTATATTCAACGGTCCAGTCCAGCACGGTTTCGACAACTGTAGCCGAGCGGATCGCCTGGGCGAGCCGCTCCTGGGACAACTTCGTCATCATCAGCGCGAAGCCCTTGCCTTCCTGCCCGAGCATGTTGGTGGCAGGGATACGTATATTGTCGAAGAACAGTTCGGACGTATCCTGGGCCTTCATGCCAATTTTTTCGAGATTTCGTCCGCGTTGAAAGCCGGGCCGGTTGCTCTCGACGATGAACAGCGTCACGCCCTTGGCGCCGGCGCTGCCGTCGGTCTTGGTCGCCAGCACTACGAAATCGCAGAGCTGGCCATTGGAGATGAAAACCTTTTGGCCATTGATAACGAAATCAGCGCCATCGCGGACCGCGCGGGTCCGGATTGCCTTGAGGTCGCTGCCAGCATGCGGCTCGGTCATGCCGAGCGAGCCGATCGCTTCACCCGATACCATCTTCGGCAGCCAATGCCGCTTTTGCGCTTCGGTTCCAAATGAAAGCAGATAGGTCGCCACCAGATCGGTGTGGATCAGAAACCCCGGGCCGCTCGCGCCGGAGCGCCACAATTCCTCGAACACGACGACGTCGAAGAGGT
>JBOHIT010000471.1:0-4138 GCA_050726155.1 Bradyrhizobium sp. | reverse complement strand
CGCTTGCGGTCAGTTGTTCCACAAGGTTGGCAATCCGCTCGTGCGATTCCTGCCGGTCAGTTCGCGCCTGCTGCATTATCTCGAACGCCTTGGCCTGAATCCTGTTGGCGTTGTCTTCCATCGACTGCATGGTTTGAGCGGCGCCGCTGACGAGCTCCAGCGCCTGCAGATAGTCCGGCATCGCGCGTTCTGTATCCGAAGCGCGCTCGCCGGCCTGGTCGCGGTACGGGATGTTGAGCTTTTCGACAGCCCTGCCGGCGCGTGGCGCGGTTGCGGGGACGACCAGTTCATGCAGTTGATGGACGCCGGCCGAACTCCTCACGCGCGCCTGGGCAATTCTGATCTCGGACATTGCGTAAGCTCCCCTGTGATGTGCCTTCCGCCACACCAAAAGTCGCCAATTTATGGTTAATAAACCGTTAATTTCGGCAAATCTCCGGGGGCAATTCGGCGTCAAAAAGCCCGCCCCGCATCACGTGCGGAGCGGGCTTTTGAGCCTGTCCTCAGAGCTGCATCTGCATCGCTGACGGATAGTAATGGAAGCCTTCGCTGGTCTTGGCGATGTGGCCATAGCCCGGCCAGGCGAAGTGATAGGACATCACGGGAATCTTGTTGGCCGCGATGGTGTCGAGCAGTTTCACCCGCGTATCCGCCGCCTGCTTCGGATCCGAATCAAAGGAGAATTGCATCCGCGGCTTCTCCAGCAGCAGCACCGGATGGTGCGTGAGATCGCCGAGGAAGGCGAAGGACTTGCCTTTCGAACTCACCATGAAGATGGTGTGCCCGACGGTGTGGCCGGGAGCCGCGATCGCGGTCACGCCGGGCAGGAATTCCTGGTTGTCCTTGATGAAGACGATGCGGTCGCGCACCGGCAGCAAATTCTTGCGGGCGTGGATCATAAAATCCTTGAAGGGGCCGCCGGCCAGGCCTTCATCGGTCCAGAACTCGAAGTCGCGCTGGGTGATGTAATATTGCGCGTTGGGGAACAGCGGCTTGTCGTCGGCGCCGACGATGCCGCCGATATGATCGATATGGGCGTGCGAGAGCACCACGGCGTCGATATCGCCGGGCTTGATGCCGGCTTCGGCGAGACTCTTCTGCTGGCGGCCGGTGGTCGGCCCGAACGCCTTCGAGGTGCCCATGCCGGTGTCGAACAGGATCAGCTTGTCGCCGGTGTTCACGACCGGCGAGTTCTGCTCGAGCACGACATTTTCCGGGTCGAGGAAGTTGTCGATCAGCATCTTCTTCACTTCGTCGTCCGGCACGCCGACGAACGTGCCCTTGGGCGGGCCGAGCGGTAACTGGCCGTCGGAAACCACGGTCACCTCGGCGTCACCGAGGACGAAACGATGCCAGTAAGGCGTCTGGGTATTGAGTTTGGGCGCGCGCGCCAGTGCGCTGCCGCCGAGCATGGTCGAGGCACCGAGGCCTGCGCCGAGCGCAAGCAGGGACCGTCGCGATACATCCATCGTCATGGGTCTTCCTCCACTGTTTTTATCGAATTGTGCGTTGTCGCCCGGATAGATTCATCCGCAGCTACAGGCTGCTCCCGCCGCCGAATATTGGCAAGTGGGATTAGACGCCCAAGAGACGTCAAGAGACGCTCGGGAGACGTCAAGAGGACGCTCAGGAGACGTCAAGAGACGCTCGGGAGATGTGCAGGTGCGATGTGCCGGCGCACGACCGTGTGAAGAAAATTATTTCGCGGCCCGCTTCGCCTCAATGGCGTCCCAAACCTTTGCAGCAACGTCGGGGCCGTTGAGCCGGGCGATGGCGCGGATGCCGGTGGGGGAGGTGACGTTGATCTCGGTGAGGTTACCGTCGATCACGTCAATGCCCACAAACAACAATCCGCGCTCGCGCAAATGCGGGCCCAGCGTGGCGCATATCTCGCGCTCGCGCGCCGAGAGATCGGTGGCTTGGGCGGCGCCGCCGCGCACCATGTTGGAGCGCAGATCGTCGGCGGCCGGGACGCGGTTGACCGCGCCGGCGAATTCGCCGTCGACCAGGATGATGCGCTTGTCGCCGTGTTTGACCTCGGGGAGAAAGCGCTGGATCACCCATGGTTCCCTGAAGGTGACCGAGAACATATCGAACAGCGAGCCGAAATTCATGTCCTGCGGCATCACGCGAAATACCGCCGCCCCGCCATGGCCGTGCAACGGTTTCATGACGACGGCGCCGTGCTCGTCGCGGAACGAATTGATTTCATCGAGGTCGCGCGAGATCAAGGTCGGCGGCATCAGCTGCGGAAAGTTCAGCACGAACAGTTTTTCCGGCGCGTTGCGCACGGAGGCCGGATCGTTGACGACCAGCGTCTTGGGATGGATGCGTTCCAATAGATGCGTCGAGGTGATGTAGGCGAGATCGAACGGCGGGTCCTGCCGCAGCAGGATGGCGTCGAAGCCGTTCAGCGCCGTGCGCTTGGGCTCGCCGAGGGTAAAGTGATCGCCGACCTCGTCGCGCACGGTCAGCACCTGTACCGGCGCGACTAATTCCTCGCCGCGCAGCGAGAGCTTGTCCGGCGTGTAGTAGGAAAGCGCGTGGCCGCGCTTCTGCGCCTCCAGCAGCAGCGCAAAGGTCGAATCGCCGCGGATGTTGATACGCGCGATGGGGTCCATCTGGACGGCGACATTCAGTTTCATGGGGACGGTCCGGGTCTCGAGGGAGCTAATTTAATTGCTGGCGTCGAATGCCGCTAACAGATGGCGTGGCAAACGCCTGGGCGCAATCAGGATGGCGTCGAATCGCAGCTCAAATTCGGCATGCTCGGGATGCGCCATCAGCCAGGCCTGCGCGGCATCGATGATGCGCGCCTGCTGGCGCGGCGTCACCGCATAGGCGGCGTCATCGAGCCGGGCGCGGGCCTTGACCTCGATGAAGGCGATCAGATTGCGCTTTTTGGCGACGATATCGATCTCGCCATAGGGGGTCTTGAAGCGCCTGGCGAGGACGCGGTAGCCCTTGGCGATCAGGAAGGCGGCGGCGCGGGTCTCGGCCGAGAGCCCGGTCCGGAATGCGGCGACCCGCTCGGGCGCGGCAGGCTTGGCGTCGGGCGGGGCGTCAGTCTTCGCCATCGTCCGCTCCGGCCCTGATTTCTTTCGCAAGCTCGAGCGCGCGGGCATAGACCTCGCGGCGCGGCCGGCCCGACAGTTCGACCGCATGCGCGACCGCATCCTTGACGCTGTCGCGGACCAGCGATGATCGCAGCAGCTCGTCGAGGTCAGCATCGGTCATGATCAGGGCATCAGCCCGGGGCGGGCCGATCACCAGCACGAATTCGCCGCGGGTCTCCAGCATATCCGCGCTCTTCGCCAATTCCGCGATCGGCGCGCGCTTGATCTCTTCATGCAGTTTTGTCAGTTCGCGGCAGATCGCGGCGTCGCGCCCGGCCATGATGCCGGCGAGATCGCCAAGCGTATCGGCGATGCGGTTGCCGGATTCGAACATGACCAGCGTGGCGTCGATTTTGGCAAGTTCTGACAGCCGCGTGCGGCGCGCTTGCTGCTTGGACGGCAAAAAGCCCTCGAAGAAAAACCGGTCGGTCGGTAGTGCGGCGACCGAAAGCGCCGTCAGGACCGAGGAGGCGCCGGGCACCGCGATCACGGCATGGCCGGCGGCGCAGACCTCGCGCACCAGCTTGAAGCCGGGGTCGGAAATCAGGGGCGTGCCGGCGTCCGAGACCAGCGCAATGGAAGCGCCCTGCGCCAGCTTTTCCAGGATCTTGGGCCGCGCCAGCGCGGCGTTGTGCTCGTGGTATTGCTTGAGCAGACCTGTGATCGCGTAGCGCTCGGTCAGCCGGCGGGTGATGCGGGTGTCCTCGCAGGCGATGATGTCGACGCCGGCCAGCGTCTCCAGCGCGCGCAGGGTGATGTCGCCGAGATGGCCGATCGGGGTCGCCACCAGATAGAGCCCGGGAACCGGTTTTGGGGCGGTCAGGACATGGCCGTGGATCGAAAATGTCCTCGCCGCCGAACCCGGTTCGGCTTCAGACCCGTAGTTGGAGCTGGTTTTTGCGCGCATAATGCCAATCTAAAGCGTTTTCAAGCGAAGTGGATACCGGTTCGCGTGAAGAAAACGCGTCAATACAAACACCTGGTATTTCGGTTCTGATAAAATCAGAACCGAAATACTGTGG
>JBOHIT010000470.1:0-6516 GCA_050726155.1 Bradyrhizobium sp. | reverse complement strand
GACTTCATGTTGGCAGCTTCGGTGTCGGATTTGTCGAGCCGCGCGATCCAGGTGCCGGCGCGCTTGAGGTATTCGGGCTTCTGGCTGACCACCATGATCGAATTGAGTCGGGTGATCGCCTGGAATTTGACGACGTTGTTGCTAAGTCCGCCGTCGCCGGAATCCATGATCTTTTCGAGTTCGGCGATCAGTGGCTCCGGCTGGCTGTTGCGCACCGGGAAGATGCCGACGGATTGCCCACGCATCCAGTCGGCATCGAAGCTCAGGATGGTGTCGATCGCCGCCGCGCGGTCAGAGCCGCTGCCGGTGATGATCAGCGAGTTGCGGCCGGTGTCGGGACGAAGCGAAGAGGCTTTCACGCCGAACGCATCCAGCAGCTTGAACATCGTTTGCGCGGAGACATAGCGCAGCGGTACGACACTGATGCCCTGGCCGGCTTCCGCGGAAGCGGTGCGGTCGACGCCACCGGGTCCGGCCTCGGCGGCCGGCAGCAAGCGATAGCCGCTGCGATCGCGCACCAGTGCCACGCCGGACATCCGCAGCGCGTTTTCGAGCACGTAAAGCGCGTCCGCTTTCGGGACCGGACGAACGGAGGCCAGCGTCACGGTTCCCTGCACGCGTGGGTCGATGGTGTAGCCGACGTTCAATACGTCACCAAGGATGACCTTTGCCACCGAGGCGACCGGCGCGTTTTCGAAGTTGAGGTCGTAACCGCTGCCGGCGGCCCCTTCGCGTTCGATCAGGGCTGAACCCGGTGGTGTCGAGCCGTCGCTGAGGTAGATCGCCGGGCGCGACGGGTTCTGCTGCCGAATGCCGCTGGCCTCGGTATCCGTGGTTTGGCGAGGCAGCAGATCGATCCCGCGAATTCGATCGGCGACGTCCTGGGAGCGCGGATCCTTGGGATTGCCCTCGATCGACTGATCGGCGGTGACAATGCATCCCACCATTGCAAACGCGGACAAAAATAGAACGAGCGGTCCAGTCAACCCTGAACGCAGGCGCGAAAGCGGTGGGACCACTTTTGACAAAATACGCCTACCAACGCTGCAGTAATTCGGAAAAATACGCCCGATCCCCCATGGTCCGGACGTTCAAATATTTGCGCCACGATTATGTTTTTGCTACTAAATAAGTCAAGGGCAAACGCCGCCTCCTGCACGTAAGAGCTGTTGTATTCCGGTAACAAGGTTAGCGGTGGGAATTCGATGCGAGACCTGTCCGCAGAGACCTTCCGGCAGCACCTTCTGGAAAAATATTCATTGCCTGCGAGGGCGCGCGCCCGCGTCGAAAGTTCACCGAATTCAACTTTGACGCGCCCGCTTCGCGAATTGTGGGAAGCCACAGATCTTTCGGCGGCCGAATTTGCCGATGAGGTTTCGGACTATTGGGGCGTGGTGCGGCTGAGCCTGCCGCAGCTGCTGGCATCGACGCCGTCGCTCGACGGATTTTCCCGCCGCTTCCTGCGCGAGTCGACGATCTTCCCGGTGCGTTCGCCGAATGGAGTTTACCGCCTCGCGGTCGCCGATCCCTCCGATACCGCGGCCATTCGTGCCGCCGAAATCGTGTTCGGACAACCGGTCGAAGTCGCGGTGGCCTCCTTTGAGGATATCACCACCGTGCTCGATCAGCGTATCGAGGCCGATGGCACGACGCCGGAGGAGGGCGCGAGGGGATCGAGCCAGCAATCCGACGACGATATCGAAAGCCTGCGCGATCTTGCCAGCGGCGCGCCCGTGGTGCGCGCGCTCAACGATCTCCTGGAACGTGCGGTCGAGCTTCGCGCCAGCGACATCCACATCGAGCCGTTCCGTACCGGCCTTGTGGTGCGCATGCGCGTCGACGGGCTGCTCCGCGCGATGCCGGCGCCGTCGGGCATTCCGCCGCAGGCGCTGATCTCGCGCGTCAAGATTTTGGCCGGCCTCAACATCGCCGAGCGCCGCCTGCCGCAGGATGGTGCGGCGCGAGTGCGTGTCAGCCGCTCCGAACTCGATGTTCGTGTTGCCACGATGCCGACCCAGCACAGCGAGAGCGCCGTGATCCGCCTGCTGCCGCGCGACCGTGGCCTGCTCGAGATGGGCAAACTCGGCCTCGCCAGCCGTGATGAAGCGATCATGACGCGGCTGCTCGCGCTGCCGCATGGCATGATCGTGGTGACGGGACCAACTGGCAGCGGCAAGACCACGACGCTGGCGACCATGCTGTCGATCCTGAACGAGCCGACCCGAAAAATTCTCACCATCGAGGACCCGGTCGAGTACGAGATCCCGGGTATCAACCAGTCGCAGGTCAAACCCTCGATCGGTCTCACCTTTGCGACCGCGATGCGCTCCTTCGTCCGTCAGGACCCTGACGTCATCATGGTCGGCGAAATCCGCGACGCCGAGACCGCTCACATCGCGATCCATGCGGCGCTGACCGGCCATCTCGTGCTGACGACGTTGCATACCGAGACCGCCGCCGCTGCCGTGCCGCGGCTGATCGATCTCGGCATCGAAGGCTTTCTGCTGAAGTCAACGCTGCGGGCCGTGGTCGCCCAACGTTTGGTGCGGGTGCTCTGCGACCGCTGCAAGGTGCCGCACCAACTGAGTGCTGCCGATATCGATAACGATCCGCGTTTTGTCGTTATCGGATTCAAGGCGGGTGAAGTGGTTCATGAAGCCGGTGGCTGCGAGCGTTGCGGTGGCACCGGTTTTCGCGGCCGCAACGGCGTGTTCGAAATCCTCGAAATGTCCGATGACGTGCGCAAGCTGGTTGGACCGCAGACTGACTCGCACACCATCGACGCGGCCGCGATGCGCGGCGGCATGACCACGATGCTGGCGGATGCGGTCGCCAAGTGCCGTGCCGGCATGACCACCGTGCCCGAGGTGTTCCGCGTCACGACGGTTCGGTGATCGGATGCCGAATTATCGTTACCGCGCGCTCAACAGCAACGGCGAACTGGTCTCCGGCGCGATCGCGGCTCCTGCACCCGGCGATGTCGCACAACGGATCGAGCGTCTTGGTCTCGTCCTGGTCGACAATGTCACGCTGGAAGAGGGCGGTTCGGCGCGCAGTGTCTTCAGCCTCTTCAACAAGCCCACGGCCGAGGAGGTGACGATTTTCACGCACGACCTCGCGTTGCTGTTGCGTGCCGGCGCGCGCATCAATGACGGTCTCGAATTGCTGGCCGCCGATCGCGATTTCGGGCGGCTGCGTCCGGTGGTCGCCGATATCAGGTCCCGGGTGGTTGCCGGCGAGAGTTTCGCCGAGGGACTTTCGCGGCATGAAGGCCTGTTCCCGCCGATGTATGTTGCGCTGATCCGGGTCGGAGAAGCGTCGGGGTCGCTGGACCGGGTCTTGGAAGTGCTCGCCGATGAGCGAAGCCGGACCGAGGCACTGAAGCGCCGGCTCGGCGACGCCATCCGCTATCCGCTATTCGTACTCGCTGCCGCCGGCTGCGTGCTGTTGTTTTTCCTCACATTCGTTCTGCCGCAATTCGCCAGCGTGCTGCAGGATTTTGGCGCCAAGGTCGATCCGTTCATTCTCGCCTTCCTGAATTTGTCGACCGTCCTGCGTACCAATTCTGACGCGGTGTTGGCGATCACAGCCGCCATTATCGCAGGAAGCTGGTTATCGCTGCGTCAGGAGCGCGTACGGCGCGGCTTCATGAATGTGCTGACCCGGCTGCCGGTCGTCCGCGAAGTGATGAAGTATTACCGGACTTCGCTATTCTGTCGGAACCTCGGTCTGTTGCTTGGCAGCGGCGTCAATCTGACGACGACGCTGCGCATCCTCGTCGACATGATGGCATCGGTCGGAGCGTCCGCGGTATGGACCGATGCGGCCGACCGCGTCCGTCACGGCGCGAAATTGTCGGACGCGCTGGCCGATACAAAGGCGCTGCCGTCGATGGCGGTGCGGATGCTGCGGCTCGGCGATGAAACCGGGCAATTGCCGGTCCTGGCGGGCCGCGTCGCCGAATTCTACGAAGCCAAGCTGCAACGCACACTCGATCGGATCGTCGGCATTGCCGGCCCGGCGGCGATCATCGTGATCAGCATTGTGGTCGGTGGATTAATCGTGTCTGTGATGACGGCGTTGATGTCGGTGAGCCAGATTATCGGTTAGGGCATGACCCGGAAAAGTGGAAACCGGTTTTCCCTCGCGACAAGCGCGGAACGCGTTTGCGCGGAGGTCATGCTGAAGCAGATAAGAGTTTTTCAGGAGATGCGAGTGCGTCGAAGTTTAGCAGTCCAGACGACAAGACGCCGGCGCAGCCCGGAGGCCGGCTTTACGCTGGTCGAAATTCTCGTGGTGATCACCATCATCGGGCTGATCATGGCGCTGGTCGGACCGCGGGTGCTGAACTATCTCGGCGAGTCCAAGGCGAAAGCCGCTAAAATCCAGATCGAGAGCTTCTCGAGCGCGCTCGATCTCTATTATCTCGACCTCGGGCGTTTCCCCAATTCCAATGAAGGCCTCACTGCGCTCACGCGCAGCAACAACGCGCCCGGCTGGAACGGACCCTATTTGCGTGGCGGCGTGGTGCCGAACGATCCCTGGGGCCGCAGCTACGTCTATCGTTCGCCGGGCGAGCGCGCACCCTACGAAATCATTTCCCTTGGCTCCGACGGTCAGGAAGGCGGCAGTGGAACAGCAGCCGATATTGCCAGCGGCACGCGCTGAGTCCGGGCATGGCGAGCGGGGTTTCGCGCTGATTGAGATCCTCTGCGTGCTCGCCATCATTGGCATGCTGGCCGCGATCATCCTGCCCGCGGTTCCGCGATCGACCACGCGCGCGAAGCTTGAGAGCTATGCGGTCGCGACCGCGGCGCTTCTGAAATCGGACCGCAGTGCGGCGTTGCGCCGGCAGATCCAGGTGACGACCGAGGTCAACGCGGCCGCGCGATCGATCCGCTCCGGCGTCACCGGCCGTGTCATCCGTCTGCCCGGTGATGTCTCACTGGATGCGATATTGGCGTCACGGTGCGCGGATCGAAGTGCCGGCAGGTCGATAGACTTCTTTCCATCGGGAATGTCGTGCGGCGGCGTCATCGCGCTGTCGCGACCGGGGATGGGAGTTGAGGTTCGCGTCAACTGGCTCACTGGAGGCGTCGATATTGTCCCGCAGAAGCTGCTCTGACGGCACTAGAGCGTTTTCCAGCGAAGTGGATACCGGTTCGCGTCAAGAAAACGCGTCAAATCAAGAATCTAGAGCCCCGTTCCGATTCCATCGGAACGGTAAAGGCTCTAGGGGCTTTACGCTGATCGAGGCGCTGGTGGCGCTGGCGATTATCGCGGCCGTGCTGTCGTCGATCGGCGCCGTCATTGGCACCACCGTGAAGGGTACGCGATCGATCGACCAGCGTCTGGCCCTGACGGGAGCCGCCGAGACGGTGTTCGCGGCATTGCCGGCCCGTAACGTGCTGAAGCCCGGCCGCCAGTCCGGTGAGACGGCAGGCCATCGCTGGCGTATCGATGTCGCGCCGATGAATCCTGCTGCGGAGCTCCCGCAGGGTCGCTTTGTGCCGGTGGCAATCAACATGCGGATGCAGGCCCCCGGCGGGCCGGCCATCCAGATCACTACGGTGCGGCTTGTGCCGAAAGTCGCCGAATGAGTGGTGGCCGAATGAGCGCGATACGGAGAAGTGCGGCGTCCGGCGAGGCTGGTTTCACACTGATCGAAGTGTTGATGGCGACGCTGCTGATGACCGTGATCCTCGGCGCATTGGCGACGGTGACGGCGCAGTGGCTGCCGAACTGGAACCGGGGCATGGCGCGCGTTCAGCGCGCCGAGCGATTGTCGATTGGACTGCAGCGTGCGCTCGCGGACTTGTCCGTGGCGGAGATGATTCCGATGAACGGGGACAACAGGAAGCCGTTGTTCGAGGGGTCCGAATTGTCGGTAACGATGGTTCGGACGGCCGTCGGCCCCAACACGCGCCCGGGCCTTGAAATTATCAGGCTGATCGAGAAGGCTGACGATCAGGGGCTTGCCTTGGTGCGGGAACGCGCGTCGTTCAATCCGATGCCGTCGGATGCGCTGATCCGCTTTTCCGACCAGGTCGTGCTGATCCGCGCGCCGTTCCGCGTGACGTTCGCCTATGCCGGGTCGGATCAGGTCTGGCAGTCGAACTGGCGCGACCAGATGCAGCTTCCGAACATGATCAAGGTCACCGTGCGCGACGGTGCGACGGGGCAGGTGCTGAATGTCTCGAGTGCCGCGATCGTCCACGTCAATGCGCCGGCGGAATGCGCGCGGGCAAAGAATGTCGCCGGTTGCCTGACCGCACGATCGACGCCGGGAGCCGACAAGAAAGAGGAGCAGCTCTGAGAGCTGAGGCCTGCCGGGATGCAACTGGGTTTGACCTCGAGGACCGGCGCTCACGGCTTTATCGTCGTCGCGGTGCTGTGGATTCTCGCAGCACTTTCCGCGCTGGTGCTGATCTATCTCACCTACGTCACCAACACCGCCGTTGCGGTTGCCGGCAGCACCGCCCGGGTCCAGGTCGAAGCGCTGGTGGAGGCCGGCGT
>JBOHIT010000469.1:0-3385 GCA_050726155.1 Bradyrhizobium sp. | reverse complement strand
AAACGCAATTCGGGAACAGGATTTCTTGCTGCCGAAATGAAGGAATACGATGCGTAAACTTTTCCTGGCTCTCTCCTTGTTATCATCAGCGGTGTCATCGGATGCCTTCGCCCAGCAGCGCAGCGGAACGCCGGACGAGCAAAAGGCTTGCGCCCGTGATGTGCAGCGTTTTTGCCGTCCCGTGATCGACCAGGGTGATTTCACCATCCTGGCCTGCCTGCAGCAAAATCGCCCCAAGATCTCGTCGGCCTGCGACCAGGTGCTGAAGAACCACGGGCAATAAGCGCGTTCATATCGGTTAACCGTCGCGCAAGGCCTGTTTCCAGCTCGATCGCCTGCGCGGCGGCATAGCTCGATACCCCATATAGCATTGGTTTTGGCGGCGTATTCCCCTATATGGGGCTCGCGATCCGCCGTGTGCGCCAGGCATCGGCGCATGCCGCCATTTTGGACCAATGTAGCCAGTTTCTTGATGACCAGCGCGAGCGACCTGCGATCCGGAAAGACCCACCGCGACGAGAATTTTCCGGTCGCGTCGTGGATCATTCATCCGCGTCACCGGGCGCTGATTCTCTCATTCTACAATTTCGTCCGCACGGCCGACGACATCGCCGATCACGCGACGCTGCCCGCGGACGAGAAGCTCAGGCTGCTCGACCTGTTTGAAGCGGAACTGCTGGGCAAGGGCGACACCCAGAAGGAAGCGGTCAGTCTGCGCAACGCGCTCGCCGCGCGCGCGATGCCGCCGCGTCACGCGCTCGACGTGCTGGTCGCGTTCCGGATGGACGTCACCAAGCTTCGTTACGAGAACTGGGACGACGTGATTCACTACTGCCGCTACTCGGCGATGCCGGTCGGCCGCTTCATGCTCGACGTTCACGGCGAGAGCACCTCGACCTGGGCGGCATCCGACGCGCTGTGCGCCGGGTTGCAGATCAACAACCATCTGCAGGATTGCGCCAAGGATTTTCGCAATCTCAACCGCGTCTACCTGCCGCGCGACGCGCTCGCAGCCAGCGGCGCCACGGTCGAGATGCTGGGCGAGGCAAAGTCGCCGCCGGCCTTGTTGAAGTGCCTGCAGGCGCTCGCGGTGCGGACCGAGACCGTGCTCAGCGAAAGCAAATCGCTGGCTGCGGAAACCAAGGATTTCCGTCTGGGTCTCGAGATTTCCGTGATCCAGGCCTTTGCCGACAAGATCGTCGGCTTGCTGAAGGTGCGCGATCCGCTCTCCGAGCGCGTGCATCTCAGCCCGCTCGAATTGATGGCCCAAAGTCTTGGCGGCATCGCCGGCGAGATCGCGCGCCGCGCGATGGGCCGCGGGCCCGTGTCGAAACCGGCGGCCGGCGCATGACGTCAGAGACGGCGGCGGCCGACGCGAATTACGGCAGCACCGCGTCCGGCAGTTCGTTCTATGCCGCGATGCGCATCCTGCCGCGCGCCCAGCGCGAGGCGATGTTCCAGATCTACAGTTTCTGCCGGCAGGTCGACGACATCGCCGATTCCGATGGGCCGCGGCCCGAGCGGCTCGCAGCCCTCCAGCAATGGCGCGACGACATCGACGCGCTGTACCAGGGCCGTCCGCCGGCGCGGCTGCAGGATTACGTGGCGTCGGTGCGAACCTTCGGCCTCAAGCGCGAGGATTTCCTGGCCGTCGTCGATGGCATGGAGATGGACGTGCCGCAGGACATCCGCGCGCCGGATTTTGCGACGCTCGATCTTTATTGCGACCGCGTCGCCAGCGCCGTCGGCCGCCTGTCGGTGCGGGTGTTCGGCCTGCCCGAGGGCGACGGCATCGAGCTCGCGCATCATCTCGGCCGCGCGCTGCAATTGACCAACATCCTGCGCGACATCGATGAGGACGCCACGCTTGGCCGGCTCTATCTGCCGCGCGAAGCCCTGCTGCATGCCGGGATCACCAGCGACGATCCGCAGAAGGTGATTACCGAGCGCGCGCTGCCGAAAGTCTGCCTGCCGCTCGCCGAGCGGGCCAAAGCCTATTTCGAGAAGTCCGACGAGATCATGAAGCGCAACTCGCGGCGCAAGGTGCGGGCGCCTCGGATCATGTCGAAATATTACCGCGCGATCCTCGATCTGTTGCTGGAGCGGGGATTTGCCGTGCCGCGTGAACCGGTCCGCGTCAATAAATGGGCGAAGATCGCCATCCTCCTGCGTTACTCGATCATCTGATGCAAAAAACCGCTCACATCATCGGCGCCGGGATTTCCGGCCTCTCGGCGGCCGTCCGGCTGGCCAACGCCAATTACCGGGTGTGCGTCCACGAGGCGACGCAGACCACCGGTGGCCGTTGCCGGTCCTATTTCGACGCCGCCACCAATCTGATGATCGACAACGGCAATCATCTGCTGTTGTCAGGCAACAGCCACGCGCTGGCCTATGCGCGGTCGATCGGCACCGAGGCGGGGCTGGTCGGACCGAAGCGCGCGCAGTTTCCCTTCTGCGACGTCTCGACCGGCCAGCGCTGGCAGCTCGATCTCGGCGACGGCAGGCTGCCGCTCTGGGTGTTCGACGAGGCGCGCCGCGTCCCCGACACGACCTTGCGCGATTATCTGGCACTGATGCCGCTGATCTGGGCAGGCACCGACAAACTGGTCGGCAAGGCGATCCCCTGCGAGGGCACGCTGTACCAGCGGCTGGTGCAGCCGCTGCTGCTGGCCGCGCTCAATGTCGATCCGCCCGAGGGTTCGGCGGGGCTGGCCGGCGCGATCGTCCGCGAAACGCTGCTGGCGGGCGGGCAGGCCTGCCGGCCGCTGGTCGCCCGAGACGGGCTGAGCTCGGTGCTGATCGAACCCGCGGTCAAGCTGCTGCAGGACAAGGGCGACACCGTTCAGCTCGGCCATGAGCTGCGCGAGTTCGTCATGCGCGGCGACCATGTCGGCGAACTGAAGTTCGGCGACGACACGATTTCGCTTGGGCCCGACGATGTCGTGGTGCTCGCCGTGCCGCCGCGCCCCGCCGCGTCGCTGTTGCCGGGTCTCAAGACCCCGACCAAATTCCGCGCCATCGTCAACGCGCATTTCCGCTTCGACCCGCCGAGGGATGCGCCGCCAATTTTGGGCGTCGTCGGCGGGCTGGTGGAATGGCTGTTCGCCTTTCCGCAGCGCCTGTCGGTCACCATCAGTAATGGCGACCGACTGGTCGACATGCCGCGCGAGGAACTCGCGCAGGCGATCTGGCGGGACGTCTGCAAGGCAGGCGGCGTGCAAGGTGAATTGCCGCCTCCATTGCCCCCTTGGCAGATCGTACGCGAACGCCGTGCTACATTCGAGGCGACGCCGGAGCAGAACGCGCTGCGGCCGGGCCCGGTCACCGCCTACAAAAACCTGTTTCTCGCCGGCGACTGGACTGATACGGGACTGCCGGCAAC
>JBOHIT010000468.1:0-22951 GCA_050726155.1 Bradyrhizobium sp. | reverse complement strand
GGAACACCCATTTGTTCTGGGTGATCCCGAGTATCGCGTCGGTCAGGATTTGCGCGGCCTGCGACACCGTCAGCAACCAGGCGAAGATCGACGCCGCCGTGACGATGAACAGCACGGACGCCGTGGTCTCGATGGTGTCGAATGTCGCCTTCGCCACCGTCTGCATCGTCATCGAACGATAGCGCACCAGCCCCAAAAACAGCGACCAGATCACGGCGGCGACCGCGGCTTCCGTCGGCGTGAACCAGCCGAGCGTCATGCCACCGATCAGGATGACCGGCGCCATCAGCGCCATCACGGCCGAGAAATCGAAATACCAGTCGAGCGCCAGCAGCGCCGCAAGGCCGATGCCGACCGCCATGTTAGTCGAGAGGCCGGCGAGCACCAGCAGCCACACCGCGAGCGGAAAACTCAAGACAATCACGATCTCGAGCCCGGCCGATCCGATCTGCCGCCAGGAGAATGGCGTATCGCTGCCCCAGCCGTTCTTGTGAGCGAAATAGGCGACCGTCGCCATCATCATCAAGGTCATGACCACGCCGGGAATCACGCCGCCGAGGAACAGCGCGCCGATCGAGACGTTCGCCATCATGCCGTAGATCACGAACGGCAATGACGGCGGGATGATCGGGCCGAGCGTGGCCGAAGCCGCGGTGACGCCGACGGAAAACTCCGTCGAATAGCCGTGGTCCTTCATCGCCTTGATTTCGATGGTGCCGAGGCCGGCGGCATCCGCGATCGCGGTGCCGGACATGCCGGAAAAGATCACCGAGCCGACGATGTTGACGTGGCCGAGGCCGCCGCGCATCCAGCCCACCAGTGCGACCGCGAAGCTGTAGATACGACCGGTGACGCCGGCGATGTTCATCAGATTGCCGGCGAGGATGAAGAAGGGAACCGCGAGCAGCGGAAAACTCTCGACGCCCGCGATCATGCGCTGCGCCAGCGTCACGTCCGGCGTGATGCCGGTGACGAGAATATAGATAAGCGACGATGTCGCCATCGACAGCGCGACCGGCAGGCCGAGCAGCATCAATAGCAAGAATCCCCCGAGCAGCAGCAACATGGCGTCAGCCTTCCGTTCCGTCGAACGCGCCGGGGCGCTCCAATATCGAATAGCCGCGCCGCCAGTTTTCGATCGCGATCTGGATCGAGCGGCCGAACATCAGCACGAAGCCGAACAGCACGGTGTAATAGACAAAGCCTTTTTCGATCTTGATCGTGGTCATGCGTTCCGCGCCGATGATCTGGATGTAGACCCAGACCAGCTTGATCGCATATCCGAAGAAGGCGATCCGGATCAGGTCGATCACGGTCGAGAGCGCGCGCGCCGCCGTGTGCGGCAGATACCGAAACACCAGATCGACCTGGATGTGCCGCGACAGCCGCACGCACATCGACGAGCCGATAAACACCACGCCGATCAGGCAATAGGTCGCGATCTCCTCGGTCCAGGCGTAGCTGTCATTGAGGACATAGCGGGTGAAGAACTGCAGGAAGACGCACAGCGCCATGATCCAGAAGATCACGAGCGCCAGCCAGTCCTCGAACGCATACGGGCTGAGGTCGGCGCCCTTCGGGGCCTCGTCCTCAAACGTATGGGCGATTTCTTCCGCCGTGATCTGCTTGTGCACTTCGGCCGTCATGGGCGTCTCTTTTCAAACTGCCTGGGAGCGTCCCCTGCCCGCCGCAACGATGCGGCGGACAGGGGCAAAAGCCCGTCGGTTTATTTCACCGCCTGGATGCGATCCCAGTCGGCCTTGCGGTAGTCGAAGCTCTCGAAGCTCGTGGTCTTGATCACGGTGTCACGAAACTCGTCCTTGTTGACCTCGGTGACGGTGAGACCCTTCTGCTTGAAGAAATCGACCAGCTTGGCCTCGTTGGCCTTGATCTCGCCGGTCGCCTTGGCGGCGGCTTCCTGCGCAACGTCGGTGAAGATCTTGCGATCCTCTTCGCTGAGCTTCTTCCAGAGCCCGCCGGAAATGATCGTGTTGAGGTGGTCGACGATGTGACCAGTCAGCACGATATGCTTCTGCACCTCGTAGAACTTCTTCGCCTCGATGGTGGTGAGCGGGTTTTCCTGGGCTTCCACGGTGCCGTTCTGCAGCGCGAGATAGACCTCGGCAAACGCGATCGGCGCGGTGTTGGCGCCGCAGGCGCGCGGCATGGCGAGATACGCCGGCACGTCGGGCACACGCATCTTGAGGCCCTTCATGTCGGCGCAGACCTTGATCGGGCGGTTCGACGAGGTGTGACGCACGCCGTAATAGGTCACCGCGACGATGTGGTGCCCGGTCTTGTCTTCATAGCCCTTGGTGAGATCCTTGAAGACGTCGCTCTTGGTATAGGCCAGCAGATGATCGGCATCGCGGAAAGTGTAGGGATAATAGGTCACGCCGATCGGCGGATAGCTCTTGGCAGCGAAGCTGGAGCCGGAAATGATGATATCGACCGAGCCCAGCGAAAGGCCCTGGTTGATGTCGGCTTCCTTGCCGAGCTGCGAGGCCGGGTAGACGTCGATGGCATAGCGGCCGTTGGTGCGCTTGCCGATCTCCTGCGCGGCCCAGACCGACGAGGTATGGAACGGCTCTGACGTTTCATAGACGTGCGCCCATTTGAGCTTGGTCTGCGCCATGCCGGCGCTGGTTGCGGCCACCAGGGCGGCAGCGGATGCGGCCATTACAATCGTCAATTTCTTCAACACGAAAATCTCCTCCGTTGTTACATCTGCTTTTCTTACTCAACCGATTCAGCGCCCGGGCCGAACCGTTCGAATTCCCGCGCGACATCCCCGTCGAATTTCCTCTAGCCGCTCCTTGCCTGCGTCCGCGGCGTTGCGGCTTCGGTTCCAAAACTCTGCGCAAAGCGGTTCTGCGAACGCACCAGATGCTCGCGCATGCTAACGCGGGCGGCTTCCGGATCGCCCGCGGCAATGGCGTCGCGGATCGCCTGATGCTCGCTGAGCGCGGCGCGCCACGATTCCGGGTTCTCGAAATAATGCGCCAGCTTGGCAAAATACGGATTGAGCCGCTGGTCAAAGAGTTCACCAACCACGCGAACCAGCACGGCGTTGTCGA
Source organism: Bradyrhizobium sp. (assembly GCA_050726155.1). Classification (GTDB taxonomy): domain Bacteria; phylum Pseudomonadota; class Alphaproteobacteria; order Rhizobiales; family Xanthobacteraceae; genus Bradyrhizobium. Next base: position 19,874 of record JBOHIT010000468.1, on the reverse strand, counting down.
GGCATCCCGCCACCGCGACATGGAAGGCGCGGTCGTGGATCATCGAGGCGTCGCCGGGATGCTGGGTGTTGGCCATCGCGTGCAGCGAGGCGTCGATGCGCGCGATATCCTCGGGCTTGGCCACCCGCGCCGCCTGCTCGGCAATCGCGCCTTCGACGAATTCGCGGGCGCGCAGCAGTTCGAACGGCCCTTCGATCATCGCCGTGGCCGGCAAGGCCGCCGCCAGCGCGGCCGGTTCGCTGACATAAATTCCGGAGCCGACGCGAATGCGCACGCGGCCTTCGACCTCGAGCGCGATCAAGGCTTCGCGCACGGTCGGCCGCGACACTTTCAACTGTTCGGCGATATCGCGTTCGGTCGGGAGCCTGGAGCCGACGGCGTATTCGCCGCTGTCGATCAAAGCGCGGAGCTGATCGGCAATCTGGCGATATAGGCGTCGCGCTTCAACAGCCTCTAACGGCACGCTGGCTTCCCCCTGACGATCCCTGACTTTATCTTTGCTTGAGCTCGGCCCGCCGAAATCGGCTAATTGGCCTTACCAATTGACCAAGCATTGACCCTACGGACGCGCCATGTCAAGCCAAATGGCGAAATTTCCGCCATTCCAACCCCAAGGAGGCTGATTTGCGCCTCTCGAACGCCCACCTCAACCGGCTTCCCGGCGAGATCCGCCGCCCAGATTACGACCGGGCACAGGTCACGCCCGGCATCGTCCATCTCGGAATCGGCGCGTTCCACCGGGCACACCAGGCTGTTGTCATCGACGACCTGCTGGCCACCGGGGCGACCGATTGGGGGATCATCGGCGCCAGCCTTCGAAGCTCAGACACACAGGACGCCCTCGCGCCGCAGGACTGTCTCTACACCGTCGCCATTCGCTCCGGCGCCGGCACGGAGCACCGGATCATCGGCTCGGTGCTGCAAACCGAAGTCGCGAAGCACAATCCGGCGCAATTGATCGCGCACATGGCCGCTCCGGCAACGCGCATTGTCTCGCTGACCATCACTGAAAAGGGCTACTGCCACACCCCGCAAACCGGTGACCTCAACGCTGACCATCCCGACATCGTCCACGACCTCGCACATCCCGATGCGCCGCGATCGGGCCCGGGATTCATCGTGGCCGCCTTGGCGCGGCGGCGGGCGGCAGGCGTGGTGCCCTTCACCGTTCTCTCCTGCGACAACCTCTCGGCCAACGGCCACACCGTAAAGCGGATCCTGACGCAGTTCGCGCATTTGCGGTCGCCCGAACTCGGAAAGTGGATCGCGGATCAGCTCGCCTGCCCGTCGACGATGGTGGACCGCATCGTGCCGGAGACCACCGACGCCGACCGCGCGGCGGTAACCGCCGAACTCGGCATGACCGACGCATGGCCTGTCATCACCGAGCCGTTCACGCAATGGATCATCGAAGACAATTTTTCGGCAGGCCGGCCGGATTTCGCCCGCGCCGGCGTGCAGCTCGTCGCCGACGTGACGCCGTTCGAGCACATGAAACTGCGCCTGCTCAATGCCAGCCATTCGGCGCTGGCCTATCTCGGCTATCTCGCGGGCCACGAGACCATTGCCGCCACCATGACCGACGAGCGCTTTGCGGCGTTCGCCCGCGGCGTGATGGCAGATGCGGCCGTGACGCTTTCGATGCCGGAGGGCACTGATCTCGCAGCCTACAGCGCTTCGCTGCTCGAGCGCTTTGCCAACCCGGCGCTACGCCATCGCACCTGGCAGATCGCGATGGATGGATCGCAGAAACTGCCGCAGCGGCTATTGGGCACGATGCAGGACCGGCTGAGGCGGGGCTTGCCGATCGACTCCCACGCGCTCGCGGTCGCCGGCTGGATGCGTTACGTCGCGGGCGTCGACGAAAAAGGCCAGGCGATCGACGTCCGCGATCCCATTGCAAGTGAACTCGCCGCGATCGCCAAGGCCGCCGGTCCGGTCGCGGACCGGCTGGCGCCTGCGCTACTCGACGTCCGCTCCGTTTTCGGCGAGTTCGGAAACGACCCTCGCCTGCGCAGTGCCGTGACGCGCACGCTGGCGCGGCTTTATAGCGTAGGCGCGCGACAGACCGTGCAGGCGTGGCGGCCTTAGGCCTTGCGTTCCACACTTGCAGGTCACGCATGATCCGCAAATTCGCAAGCAGGACGCGCTCATCGGGAACGATTCGACTTCTCCCGCAGCGCACACAGGCCGATACTTCTTTCGTAAGTCACAACCCTGTGTTTCAATCGGCCCTGCGGAAACTGGGACGGCGCGCGTCCGTCGGCCGGATCATCTCCAAATCGCAGTGCCGGCCATCAGAAAAAACAACGCACATCATAACAACGGAGGAAGCCATGAATATCGATCGTCGTCAGCTTGCATTGCCGGCACTTGCCATCGGACTTCTCGGCGTGATCCCGAGCGTGATGCCGGCTTTCGCCGGCGCGGATGAAGATGCCATCGCCAAGAACCTCGAGGCCTTCCGCACCGCGCAGGTCGCCGCCAACGCCGAAGGGCTGGCCTCGCTTTGCGCCGCCGAACTCAGCTACAGCCACTCGGACGGCCGGGTCGAAGACAAGGCGGCCTTCATCGCCGGCGCCACCAATGGCAAATCGAAGTGGCTGTCGCTGGCCTATAAGGACCCCACGATCCGCGTCGTTGGCTCGTCCGCGATCGTCCGGTTTCACTGGCTCGGCGAAGCGGAGGCCGTCGCCGACGGCAAGAAGAGCGCGACCAACCTCCACATCCTGATGAACTGGCAAAAGCAGGGATCCGACTGGAAGCTGCTGTCGCGCTCGTCGACCAAACTCGGTTAGCAGCCGCGGCTTCACGGCCTGCCGCCAATTGACCGCCAACAGCGCACATCGTGCGCTGTTGGCGCGTCAGCAGACGTCAAGAACAAGAAACTGGAAGCGTGGAAATGGACTTCACTGAACTCAACGGCGTCGGGCTGCGCTACGAACTCAGCGGCAAGGGTGAGCGCACCTTGGTGCTGGTGCACGAAATGGCCGGCTCGCTCGAAAGCTTTGACGACGTCGTACCAAAATTCGCAAAATCCCGCCACGTCCTGCGTTACGACACCAGAGGGGCGGGAATGTCCCAGAAGGTGCGTGGCGAGCTTTCCATCGATACTATGGCCGACGATATTGCGGGCCTGCTCGATGCCCTCGGCATCGCCGGCAAGGTCGCGCTGGCGGGTGTTGCGCTCGGCGGCGCGATCGCACTTCATTTCGCAGCCCGGCACCCCCAGCGCACCAGCGCCGTCGCGGTCAGCAGCCCAGCGACCGGCGTCGCCCCGGAACGGCGCCCTGCGGCGCTCGAACGGCTGCTCAAGATAGAGGCCGCCGGCATGGCCTACGCCGTCGCCGATTCGATGCAGAACGGCTATGCCCCGGAGCTTCGCGGCGACATCGCGCGCTTCGAGCGATACCGGGCGCGATGGCTCGGCAACGATCCCGCAAGCTATGCAACGGTCTGGCGCATGCTGGCGGGCCTCGACATGCAGGCCGAACTGTCCAGCCTGCGCTGTCCCGTGCTTGTTATCGGCGGCAGCCTCGATCGTGTGCGCCCGCCGGCGCTCGCGGAAGTCACGGCCAACACCATTCCGGGCGCGCGCTACGTCGAAATTCCCTCCGGCCACTATATGCCGGTGCAGACGCCCGACCTGTTTGCCGACTGCGTCGGCGAATTCCTTCGGGCGGTCGACGCCTGATCGCACCACCTCCTTCATCGCACAGGTCTTCCAACATGACTTCGCAGCCCGCACAGCAGATTCCCGGCGTCTATCATCGCAAGATCGGCGACATCGTCGTCACCACCATCAGCGACGGCTATCTCGACGGCACCCTCGAGGTGATGCGCAACGTCGACGTCGAGAAGGCGCGTCAGATCCTGCAGGCCGCGTTTCGGCCGGCGCGGCGAACCAGCGTCAACACCTTCCTGATCCATTCAAAGGGCCGCACCGCGATCGTCGATACCGGTTCGGGCAATTATCTGCAGCCGTCCGCAGGCCACGTTCAACGCAATCTCGTGGCGGCCGGCATCGATCCGAAGTCGATCGACACGGTGCTGCTGACGCACATGCACCCGGATCATTCCGCCGGGCTGACCGACATGTCGAACGGCCAACGGCTGTTTCCGAACGCCGAACTGGTCATGCACGAAAACGAACTGGCGCACTGGTTCGACGACGGCGCGATGGCCAAGGTCGACGAGCGATCACAGCAACTGTATTTTGGCGCCGGCCGCGAGCAGGTCGCGCCTTACAAGGACCGCACGCGATTGTTCCGGGATGGCGAGGTTTTTCCCGGCGTGACTGCCGTGCCGAGCCTTGGGCATACGCCGGGACATACCGCCTATCTCGTTGCATCGAGCACCGATCAGTTGATGATCTGGGGCGACACGGTGCACGTACCGGAAGTGCAGACCGCGTTTCCCGAAGCCGGCATGGCCTTCGATACCGATCTCGCCGCGGCCGCGGCGTCACGAAAGCGTATGTTCGATCGCGTCAGCGCCGACGGCATCCTGATTGCCGGGATGCACCTGCACTTCCCCGCCTTCTCGCGGCTGGCACGGCGGGGCGACGCCTACGCGCTTTATCCAGAGGCCTGGGTTCACAATCTCTGAGGTAACCCGAACTGGCGCAAGCCAAAAGCCGGACTATATCAGGGGTCGTCGTCAGTTCTCCCAACCACACCCGCCGCGCCCTTGATCAAACCCGTCATCATCTTTCTGTCGTTGGTCTTCGTCCCGATCGGGGTATCGGCGGCGCGCTATTTTTCAGCCGAACCGCGCGGAGGCTGGCAGACCGCGGACCGCTCCAGCGCCGGGCTGTTGCCTGATCCGTCCCGCCATCCCGAGGCGGTCGTTCGCATCTATGGCGCGCGCACGCTACGCTGGAAGGCGATTTTCGCGATCCATACCTGGATCGTGGTCAAGGAGCAGAACGCCTCGACCTACACCCGCTATGACTACACCGCCTGGGGCGAGCCGATCCGGACCAACGGCTTCGCCGCCGACGCGCGCTGGTTCGGCGCCAACCCTGAAACCATCGTCGCAGTCGATGGCGAGGAAGCCAGCCGCCTGATTCCCCGGATCCGCCAGGTCGTCGAAAACTATCCGTTCCGGAGCTACGGCGACTACAGCCCGTGGCCGGGTCCGAACTCCAACACCTTCGTCCAGGCCGTGCTCAATGCGGTCCCCGAACTCAAGGCGGTGCTGCCGCCCACCGCGATCGGGAAAGATTTTCCTGTTCAGGGCAAATCGTTCGGGCTGACACCTTCCGGCACCGGCATCTTCGCCTCGCTCGGCGGCTATCTCGGCCTCACCGTCGGATGGATCGAAGGTTTTGAAATCAACTTCCTCGGCGCGGTGCTGGGATTCGATATTCGCCGGCCGGCGCTGAAATTTCCGGGCATCGGTCGATTGGGAATGACGGCCGGGGCCTAGGCCCGTCGTTAACCTTTTGTTATCGCTTCGTGCATCGGCAACGATGCGGCAAAAATTCATGCATGATGCGCGCTATTTGACCTCGCATTCCGGCCAACAACATCTATCTCTCAATCAGGAAGGAAATTCGCTCAAGGACAACTCCGCAAAGGAGCCATCTCATGGCGAATGTTCTAACCACTGGGGCCTTGTTTTCTGCCCCGACCAAAAAACCCTCATTTTTCGTAAGATTATTGCGCCTTCACCTCGAATCCAGTGAGCGACGGGCCGGCCGCGTCGTCGAGACGTACATTGCCGACCACGGGCTGAAAAACTTGTCCGACGATGCCGAGCGCCAAATCGGCCGCTTGCTCACTACAGGGGGCCGATAATCATGGTCACACTCATCGTCATCCAGGTAGCCAACAAGCTCGCCCGCTTTGGCAAAGAGATCCGTGAGACCTGGCGCGAAACCCAGCGGCTTCGCCGCAGCCTCGCCGGCCCGACCGAAGAGTAAGAGCTCAGTGACACTTCGGCGCGGGCATGCCGCGCCGAAGCTTTAGCGAAGACGGGATCTACGCCAGCTTGACGTTCTTGAGCGGCAGGCTGCGCATCGGCTTCCCGGTCGCTGCAAAGATGGCGTTGAGCACGGCCGGCGCCACCACGCAGATGGTCGGCTCGCCGACGCCGCCCCAGAAGTCATAGGTCGGCACGATCACGGTTTCGACCTTCGGCATCTCGGCCAGACGCATGATCTCGTAGGAGTCGAAGTTGAGACTCGTCATGCGGCCGTTCGCGATCGGCATTTCGCCATAGAGCGTGGCGGACAGGCCGTAGGCCACCGACCCCTCGACTTGTGCCGCGATCTGGCTCGGATTGACGGCGTGACCGCAATTGAGCGCCAGCACCATGCGATGGATTTTCAGCTTGCCTTGCGGGCTCACCGACACCTCGGCGGTCGCCGCCGAGTAGCTGCCATAGCCCATGAACTGGGCGATGCCGCGATGCACGCCCGCCGGCAGCGGCTTGCCCCAGTCGCCCTTCTCGGCCGCGGCGTTGAGCACCGCGAGATGCTTTGGATAATCCTTCATCAGCGCGCGGCGAAACTCGAGCGGGTCCTTGCCCGCCGCCTTCGCCACCTCGTCCATGAAGCATTCCATGTAGACGCCGTTCTGATTGGTGTTGACCCCGCGCCACGGCCCGACCGGCACATGCGTGTTGCGCATCGCATATTCGATCAAGAGGTTCGGCACGCTGTAGCCAAGCTGCGCGTCGCCCGGCGTCGCCGCGTAACCCTGCAACTGCCGCATGTCCTTGCCATCGACAATGCCCTTCGGATTGAGCATCGCATTGATCGACTGGCCGGAGACGCGGACGTGCAAGCCGACCAGATTGCCGGCGGCGTCGAGGCCCGCGGACAATTTGCATTGCGAGATCGGCCGGTAGAAATCATGCGCTTGGTCTTCCTCGCGGCTCCATACCAGTTTGACCGGCACGTCCGGGAAGGCCTTGGCGATCTCGACCGCCTGATGGACGAAATCCTGCGTGCCGCCGCGCCGACCGAAGCCGCCGCCGAGGTCGATCCGATGGACTTCGCATTTGTCGAGCGGAATGCCTGACGTCTCCGACAACGCCGCCAGCGATGCTTCCAGATTTTGCGTCGGCACCCAGGCCTCGGCCTTGCCGGCCGAAAGTTTTACGGTGCAGTTCATCACTTCCATGCAGGCGTGCGCAAGGAAGGGCGTCGAGTAGACCGCATCGACCTTGGTGGCGGCCTCATTGATCGCCTTCAGCGCGTCGCCATTCTTCCGGTCGCCATTCGTTGCCGACGCGTTGAGGCCGTCCTTGAGCATGTCAGCGATGGTGGCGCTCGATTGCGAGGCGTTCGGGCCTTCATCCCAGACGATCGGCAGCGCGTCGAGCGCCTTCTTGGCGCGCCACCAGGTATCGGCGACGACGGCGACGGCGGTATCCTTCACCCGCACCACCTTTTTCACGCCGGGCATGCCTGATATCTTGCTCTCGTCGTAGCTCTTGAGCTTGCCGCCATACACCGGGCAATCCTTGATCGCGGCGTTGAGCATGCCCGGCAGTTTTAGATCGATGGCAAAGATCTTGCTGCCGTCCAGCTTGTCGGCGGTATCGAGCCGCTTCAGCGGTTGGCCGGCGACCTTCCAGTTCTTTGGATCCTTGAGCTTGATGGATTTCGGATCCGGCGGCGTCAGTTTGGCGGCCGCGGCCGCGACCTCGCCGTAACGGATCGACCGCTTGCTTGTCGCGTGCGTGATCACGCCATCGGAGACGGTCAACTCGCCGGCCGGCACGTTCCATTGCTCGGCTGCCGCTTGCAGCAACATTATGCGCGCCGCCGCGCCGCCGCGCCGGACATAATCCTCCGAGGTGCGGATGCCGCGGCTGCCGCCAGTGCCCATCTCGCCCCAGGCCCGCTTGCTGGCGAGATTGCGCGCCGGCGAGATGCCTTCGGTCGTCACTTTATTCCAGTCGCACTCCAGCTCTTCCGCTACGAGCTGCGCCAGCCCGGTGAGCGTTCCCTGCCCCATCTCCGAGCGCGCGATGCGGATCACGCAGGTGTCGTCGGGCTTGATCGCGACCCAGATGTTGACCTCGGTCACGGCACCCTGCGCCTGCGCCGGACCGACGCCGAACGGCAGGTTCAATCCCAGCGCCAAGCCGCCACCGGCGAGGGCTGCCGAGCCGACGATGAACTTGCGGCGCGAGAGTTTTGCACCCTTTGCAATGACGATGTTTTGCATGGCTAACCTCCCTGCGCCCGGCGGCCGGTGGTGCCCCCATCGGCCGCCAGATGCACCGCCTGACGAATGCGCTGATAGGTGCCGCATCGGCAGATGTTGGTCATGGCCTCGTCGATGTCCTTGTCGGTCGGCTTCGGGGTTTTCTTCAGCAGTGCCGCGGCGGCCATGATCTGTCCGGACTGGCAATAGCCGCATTGCGGCACGTCAACGGTGGCCCAGGCCTTCTGCACCGGATGCGATGAGCCCGCCGACAATCCCTCGATGGTGACGATCAAGTCGGTGGGCTTGACGTCGCCCACCGCGATCGAACAGGAGCGCTGCAGTTCGTCGTTGATGTGGACCGAGCAGGCGCCACACTGCGCCACGCCACAGCCATACTTGGTGCCGGTCAGGCCGATCTGCTCCCGAATAACCCAAAGCAGCGGCGTGTCGGCCTCGACCGGCACGTCTCTCACCGTCCCATTGATATTGAGCTTCGCCATGAGCTTCCTCCGTTTCGCTGCATGCTCGACGACGAAAGCTGGATCGGACCAGCTCGCCGGCCGCAGTCTTTTGAAAACGCAAATATTCAAATAATGGCCGGAGCCTATCAGCTATTCCGAGCCGCGGGCGATCAAATTCGGTACCCGGAGCCGGGCCGCTGGAGCAGGCCGCATCCCGGATTTTGCCTTGGCTACGATGCTGGCTACTTGCCCTCAGCGGCTGATTGCCCTTCGCCTGATTTGGTGAGACTTTGCGAATGCACAAAAAAGAAAATCCGGGAGAAGGAAGCGACATGCGAAGGGTCACCATTGGGGCGGTAGCGGCGGCGGGAATTTTCGTGGCGCTGATCGGCGCCGCACATGCCCAGGCAACCGACAGCTATCCGGATCGCCCGATCAAGGTGGTGGTTCCGGCCGCGGCGGGCGGCGTCACGGACACGCCCGCGCGCGTCGTGACCAATCGCATGCGCGAAAATCTGGGGCAGACGCTTGTCGTCGAGAACCAGGGCGGCGCCGGCGGAATTCTGGCGTCCGAAAACGTCAAGCGCGCGCCACCCGACGGCTACACGCTGCTTTACGTCAACGCCGCCACCCATGGCCTGCTGCCGGCGCTGAAGAAGTCGATTCCCTATGACGCGATGAAGGACTTTGTGCCCATCGCGATGGCGGTGCGGGCACCGCTCGCTATCGTGGTCCGCAGTGAATCTCCGTACAAGACGCTGGCGGATCTGGTGAAGGGCGCCGGCGACCCGTCGAAATCCCTGAACTACGGTTCTCCCGGTCCCGGCAACACGTCGCATTTGATCGGCCTCATGCTGTCCCAGGCCAGCAAGACGCCGATGCAAGCGGTGCACTATCGCGGCGAAGCGCCGATGATTCAGGATCTGATTTCCGGCCAGGTGGATTTCGCCGCATCGAATATCATCCGCAGCCATGTCGAGGCCGGCACGCTGCGCGTGCTGGCGACGACCGGCGACAAGCGATGGTTCGCATTCCCGGACGCGCCGACACTCAAGGAATTAGGTTACACGGCCGAATATTATGCATGGTCGGGCTTCGTCGCGCCGGCCGGAACGCCGCAGACGGTCGTCGATCGCATCAACAAGTCGGCGAATATCGCGCTCGCGGAGCCCGACGTGATCAAGGCCCTGACCGCCAACGGATTCGAAATCGTCGGCGGCAAGCCCGAAATATTCGCAAAAGCGATGAGCGCCTATATCAGGGACGTCAGCGAGATCGGCCGCAAGAACAACCTCGAAATCGATTAGGGCAGCTTCTCCTTGAGATCGCACTCGGCGCGCACTCAGCCGTGATACGCAAACAGCTCGATCGGGTCGCTGAAGCCGCGCACCGGATGTTCGCCGACGCGCTCGAGATCGAAATCGCTTTCGACGAGTTCGGCGAACGCGCGCGACAGCAGCACGGGTCTCCCCAATTGCTTGGTGAGGGTTTCGAGACGCGAAGCCATGTTGACGGCAGGACCGATCACCGTGAAGTCGAGCCGGCTGCGCGACCCGATATTGCCGTACATGACGTCTCCGACATGGACGCCGATGCCGTAATTCAGCGGCGCCCGACCGGTTTCATTGTTCTTTTCGTTCAGGGCAATCATGGCCTGACGGGCCTCGGTCACGGCATGCAGCAGGTTGGCGCAGGCCGACGGCTGGCTGAGCGGAAAAATCGCGAGCAGGCCGTCGCCGATGAATTTCAGTATTTCACCGCCATGCCGTGCAATCGGCTCCGACATCGCGTCGAAATAACCGTTCAGGAGATCAATGACGTCATCGCGCGGCCAACTGTCGGAGATCCGGGTGAAATCACGCAAGTCGCAGATCATGATGGCGGCGCGCACCGTCGTTCCGCTTCCGCGCCGGGTGGCGCCGGCCAGAATGAGTTCGCTGGCATGCGACCCGACATAGGTCTCCAGCAGCGTTCGCGCCAGCCGGTTCTTGATGCGGATTTCGCTGACCAGCGCCAGCGCCGGCAGCATTTTCAACAGGCCGGCGATCTCAGCGGCGTCGAAACCTCCGGGACGATCGGTTGCAAAGGTCACGATATGGCGCTTGCCGAGCGTATGGTACAGCGGCCACGCCACATAGTCGGTCAAGCCTTTCGCCCGCATCTCGTCATAGACGGCGTGCTTGCGGCCCAGCGCGGCATCGCGTTCGAGATTCTCGCGCACCTCGGTGGCGCCATCGTGGATTTCGTTGGCGGGACTACCGATGTATTCGGATCGCTCCCTGACATCGTAATCGACCCGCGCTAGCTCGGCCTCGCGCATCCCGTCGGCCCACATGATCCGGGCGCCGAGCCATTGCGGATGGTGGATCAGGATATGAAGCGTCGCCCGCTTCACCGGAATGCCCGCGCGCTGCAGCCGGATACAGAGTTCAGCGAAGATATTGTCGATGAAGCGCTCATCGCGCGTGTCGTTGGTCAGCCAGTGCACGACGTCACTGTCGGAAGGCCCGGTGACCGGGTCGATTTTTGGCGCGTTCATATCTTGCTCCTCGGCGGTGACCTGGCGACATCTTCAACGGGCAACGAGCAATCGCGCCTTTCAAATGAAGCAAGTAAAGGTGGTGATTAGAGGGGCAATATCAACCGGCGGAGGCGGAGGGACCGAACCTCCGAATGGCAGAATCAAAATCAGGCACGACCGTAGCAGCAGTCATTCCCTGCCCCCGCGTAATGGATTTCTGCTCGGGGGGTTGCAGGTTCGAAATATGATAAAATCACCAACATTTTCAATTAGATATGTGGTTTTGATCGAATGAAATCAGCCTGCCATCAGGTATTGAACTCGCGGCTCTCAATTCCGTGAAGCTACTTCATGCCGGATCCGGCGACGAAACGCACGGGCAAGCCAACGAAGCCATTTTGCCAGTTCGGCGAAGACAGCCGGAAACGAACCAGGAGTGTGATGGCTCCACCGAACAACGGGGTGGACCATGTGGGAAATCATTATCAACCTGATTTACGAGGAATCCGTCGAGGGCTTTTTGGCTGAGGCGCAACGCGTCGATTTGGAGTTCAATTGATATGCGCGAGGATTTTACTTCCATCAGCTTTCTTGCAGTCGCGGTTGTCGGCTTTGTATTGCTCTGCTCGGGCTTGCTTTCACTCGCATTCGGCGCCTGATCTCGAATAATTCGGAAGGCAGAATCCTCGCACTGAGAAGAGAGATCGAAGAGTTCGCCAACGACGCACACTCTCGCGAAAATGAGTGGCGATGGCTTGGTTTCATTTCATCGGGGAGTGGTATTGCCATTTCGATAGTCGGCGCGGGTTTGCTGATCGCAAGTCTCATGATCGAAAAAACGAGCACAAACTCGAACTTTAACAATCAACTGGTGATGATGGGTATCATGCTCGTCATTTTGAACTTCCGCTGACGCTGTCGGGCACGGCCTTGCGTAAAATATCGCGACCGAAAGTCCAATCGAATTGCCCAAGTTTAATGGCCGAGAGTCCAATCGCAATAACATTGCAGTGAACACAGGCTCTTGAGACGAGACTGGCGCAATTTACACCACGGCAGTCGGTCGCCTGAATATCAGCGCAGCTGATAAGACGTGGATCTGGGTTCCGAATTCTCCGCCCGTGGCCAACGGCGGTTCGAAATAGTCAATCCAACGTCAGCACGAGCAAGCGGAGGCCCGAATCTGCAACCCTGCTGAAATCATCCACCTGCACCAAGCCGGCGAGCTCAGATCTGCCGTCGCAGCGTCAAACAAAAATGCCAAAGCATCGGCCAGTCCACCGACTAGTTTTGCTACCGCCTAAATTCTCATAGGTTGTGGACGATCGAATTAACTTAAATCCGTCACAACGGACGCGCTCATAGCAAGCCCAATCGCGGCGTTGCAGTAAGGTTGATCGTCGACACTGTCTCAAATCGACTCGGAGCCTTTTAACTCTCTGCGACTTCCTCCAGCAGATCGTGATTTTTCAGAACCTCGAGCAGAGCGGAAACATCATGCAGGGCAGTGCCTTCGTCTATGTGGAAACGCTCCATGACGATGCGCGCTAGGCAACTAGCAGAACGAGCCTTTTCAAGTGAATCCCAAACCAGTCCGGCGACGAGGTTGCCATGGAACATCTTGCCGCGATAGGAGATCGCGAGCGCGGTCTCGGTCGTCGGCAAATCGAATGCTGGGTCGCGAAGCGCTGCGTCTATTGTTTTGTAGCCAGCAAGGGCGATAATACGCTGTGTCATCACTCGGCTGCGACGCTTATAGAGGGTTACCATATCCTCTCCGGTCACCGTCAGCGCGCTTCCAGATCCGTGCTGCCGGCGAGGTACGGGTTCGATGGCCAATGGTGGTCGCGTAAAGCCCGGCAACCTCCGGTAGCCCGCATCGCTGCGAGTTCGGGGGAATGTCGCCATATCTCTGTCAGGGATTGCCGGGTTAGGTTTCCGATTACTGAGGTGCCGTAAGCACATGGTGACACATCGCCATTCGGACGAAGAGCCAAAGCATTAGTCCCGCACGAGCATCCGGCATCAACGTCGGATGCATCGGGACTGAAGTTGAGTGACAGGTCTAGACTGGATCGCCGCTTCAACCGCGAGATATCGGCTTCAATACGGAGATTTTCAGCGTCCGCGAGCTCATACCGGTCCTTGTTCGCAAGTCCATTCCCAGATGCGCGGAACCGTTTGAAGTTAATGCCCGCCAATCCTTCGCGCTCCGCGATGTCTACGAATTCAACTATGTCATCGATGTTTATGGCAGAAAGCACTGTGGAGAGGTAAACGACGAGGTTTGCTTCGACCGAAGCACGCAAAGCTCGTATCACCCGCTCGTAGCTTCCGCGGCGGGCGCGAAAATCGTCGTGGTCCGTGGCACGCGGGCTGTCGAGGCTTACGTACAGTCTTTCAAGGCCGGCATCGGCCAACCGGCGAGCGACTTGGTCGTCAACGCGCCAACCATTCGTGGTGAGCACGGTAGAGACGCCGGATTCGCCGAGTTTGGCCAAAATTTTAAAGCAATCCTCGCGCAACAAAACCTCTCCACCACCGAGCGCCACCTTGAAGACTTGGCATTCGATGATCTGGTCCGCGATGCGCACATAGTCTGCCGTTGTCAGTTCTTCGGGGTACGACGGCGCCCGGCTGTAGCAATGCTGGCAATTGAAGTTACAGACGTAAGTATAGTTCCAGTTTATGAATTGCGGCCCCCCGAACACAAGCATGACGCGAACCTTTTCGGAACAGAACAAAAATGGGCTGCCAGGGAAAACGGCGGCAGACGGTTCTCAATCGTTCGGAGTCGAATATCTGATCGTCAGGAGGGAATATCAGCGATCTTCAGTAACCTCAGCCAAGGTGAGCTGTAATGTCGATGAAGTGCCGTTGCTTGATTCCAATTTACGCCTCCAGCCACGCCTTCGAGTTGCTGGGTGCTGAGCTCCCCCGCGGGACTGGGCGGAAGCACGAGATTGATTACAGATTCGCTGTCCTCGGTGATGTTGATCCGGACGCTCGATGGTATTTCGACCCCGGCCTCGCGCAAAATTTCCCGAGGATCGCTGAGTAATCGATTCTTGAAGGCGGCATCGCCCCAAGATTTCGCGACGAGGTAGCTCCAGCGCTTGTCCCAGTTTTCCTTAGCTTCTTGGTTCATGTGCCGCTCCCCAGAAATAAGAAAAAAATAACAAAAATACGAGTTTTGGCGCAGGCGGTTTCGAACGTAGAACTTTCGGCTTCACGCTGAATAAGAGCGGACTGCATTGCCGTATGCAGGAAGCATTACACGCTGCAAGGTTCCGGTCAACCTGCCCGCAGAATTGAGGATTGAAACAGCCATCATCCTAGCAATTAGCGACGGCGTCACCTGCAGGAGAGTTGGTCGGCCGCACGAGAGTGAAGACATAGCCAAATTTATCCCTCGAGGCGCGGTTGCCAGCGGCGCAAACTCCCGGGTCTGCCCCCGCACTACCGCTGAGAGCGCAACAAACACCACGATCGCCGCCACCAATCCCCATATTCTTAGAGCGTGCTTTGACGGTGTATCAGCTTTATCAAGCCGAGTTTCATGCGGCGAAACTGCATGCGCCTTGCGCCCGCAACGGGAGTTGCAACGATGTTATCGAACCCTGGCACGCATCGTGCAAACGATACCTCGCTGGGGATTGCAGGGCCCAGTTTGAGACAGGCGCCGCCGGGACAACGTTTTTCGAACCCGGCGGCGTATTTTTTTGGGACTCGATTTCTTCAGATTGGATCAATCACCGCGCAGCTCGGTTGGGATGAGGAACGAAGGCGCCGGCAAAGCATAAGCCCGACCAGCGCTGGCTGATGCTACTTCGTTGGAACCTTTTGCACGCAGCGGAGTCGGACTCTTTGCCTCCGGTCGCCCCCGTCGGCCGGTTGGTAAACTCCAAGTGACGGCTCCAGTGCTGCACCGCCGCATGCTGGAGCCGTTTTACACGCATCGGATCAGGCAATGGATCACCCAATGGGCGGCATGTCGGGGGTTGATCCCCTTCGCGCAATAGACCTTGTTTGGACGCTTCGAGACATAAGGCGAAGCGCACTTTACTGCCTCTCGACCCGGATCATTTGCGGGAGCTGATAGAACTCGGCTTTGTTGAGATGCGAGATGATGTTCCGGCACTCACGAATAAAGGCCACGAAGTGCTCGACTAACCCAGATCAATCTTTAATCTGTGCGATATGACAGAACCTCCCCGGCCAACGGAAAACCCTACCGAGGATGTACTCGCCGCCATTCAGGGGGTCATCGACGCTCCTCGCCTGCCGTTTCCCGCCAGAGATCTACGACCTGCGGCGGAACGGGACGGGCTTGAGGCTCGTGTAGCAAGGCTTGAGGCAATTCTCGAATTTCAGCGGGACATTGCGGACATAAAGGCCGAGCTGCAAATCGTGAAGGCCAAAGCGCGATCAAGTTTCTGGCTGATTTTCGTAACACTCATTGTCGTCGCGTTCGGGTTGGCATCGGTTTTGGCCAAAGGATTTCATTGGCTCTAGTCGAATGCCTGCCGGCGGCCCGCGACGCTTTCCTCAACGCATGGGCAAGTGGTCTGCCGAAGTCTGCGCTGGAAGGCTTTGGCGAGTGGCGTCGCCACCCAAATTATGGCTTGGTCTAGCCCGCTCTGTGCACAACTGCACCGACACGGCAGCTACCAAATGCTTTAAGCCACGCATTGCTCTGATTAGATTATACTTGCGATCCGCCCGGCCTCACGGCCGGGTTTTTCGTTAGTAGGCCTATCCGGTGCGGCTCCAGGACGTGCGCTACCAAATGCTCCGGTCACCCCGGGCGGCGCTGAGCCCCACAAACGGCCCGCCGGGCGTGAACCGGCGCTCTTTCAGGCTCATGGGGCCCTGGCAAATCTTCGAGGCTGCGACGCCACGCCGCTTGCTTCTCCCGACATCTAGGTTTTGGATGTCCTTGCCGGAGTTTGGGGGAGCCATGAAACTAAGGCAGCCACGGGAGGCGATGCCCTTATCCGTTTGGATTGCAGTCGTCCTCCTCGCCGTCACTACGGTCGTTTACTTGACGGGCCTTGTGGTGATCGAGGACATCAGGTCGTTCATTTTCGACAAGAAATAATACTGGCAAACGCCCGCCGGTGCGAACCGGCGGGCTCTCTACCCGACCAATTTTCCGAACTGTCCACATTCAAGAATCGCAGCGGCGTCCCAGTCTCCTTGGCCGGCTTGGCCGCTCGACCGACTGTCAGCTTTGCGGATCAGCGATGTCGGGCGCCATTGCCAGAGCCCAACCGGCTTGATCTGTGGTACAATCAAATAGCACTCAAAAATATCCCGGCAACTGTCGCGGCGGCCCAAATGCCGGGCGCCGGTCGCACGGGAAGCGTCAAGGGAGGTAGCCGATGATCGATTCGAGCCGACGCACCGTTCTTGCAACCGGTGCGGCCGCCGCAGCGGCAAGCGTCGTGCCGCAGGTGTTCGCCCAGGCACAGCCGGCGGAGCCGGTTTTGGGATTGCCGGATGGCGCCAAGGTCGGCTTCTACGAGAAGGGCAATGTCCGCATCCGCTACGCCGAGATCGGCTCAGGCTTCCCGCTGCTGGCGACGCCCGGCGGCGGCTTGAACTCCCGTATCGCGGTGTGGGCGCGTGCGGTGATCAACATTCCGGAAGAGTTCAAGAACGACTTCCGCGTGATCACCATGGACCAGCGCAACGCCACGGGCGGCGAGTCCACCGGACCGGTACCATCAGACGATCCTTGGGGCGCGTTCGCCGACGACCAGTTGGGCGTGATGGAGCATCTCGGCATCAACAAGTTCTTCTTTTTTGGCAACTGCATCGGCGGCCCATTCGCGATGAAGTTGATGGAGCGCGCGCCGCAGCGCGTCGCCGCGGCGATATTGAGCCAGCCCGTCGGGCACAAGCCGACGAAACCGGACTATATGTACGACGCCGGCAAGGCCGTCTGGGCCAAGGAGCTGCGCGAGCGCCGGCCCGACGTCACGATGGAGACCGTCGAGAAATATCTGCACAACCTTTACCGGCTGCAGCCGGATTTCGTGTACAGCGTATCGCGCGATTTCGCGAAATCATGCCAGACGTCGATGCTGGTACTGCCTGACGACGTCGACGCGCATCCGCTGGTGACGTCGATCGATGTCGCCTCACTCTGCCCCAATGCCGAGATCACGGTGTTCCCCTGGAAGGATCCACCCGAGCTGAAGGCGCGCACCATCAACCGCGCGCGCACCTTCCTGAAGCGGCTTCAGACGGCGTAGCGAAACTGGAATCACCAGGATCGTTGCGGCGTCGAGAAGGCCAGGTCTAAAGGCGAGGAATCCAGCCTGGACGACTCAACAAATATTCGACCATTCGCGGAGGAATGCTTAAGGCCCCGGCTATTTCGCGTTCATCCTTCGGCAGTCCCGCAAGGATCGAGGCTTCACGCTTGCTTCGGACCTTGGAAATCCACTCTGGATCAACCACCACAGCGCGTCCTATCGCAACCAGATCGGCTCCCAGTTTGATCGCGCCCTCGGCATCCACGCACGTTTTGATCCCGCCGCTTGCCATGACCGCACTGCGGCCTGCTATCACGCGGGCGAATTCCGTGATTGGACTTTCTGTCGGCGTATAGGTCTTTTCGACCGGACCATCATAGACACGGGTCTCTCCGGTAGGCCGGCTCTTGCGATAATCATCGAGCGAAACCGAGATGTAGTCGAGATCAAGCCTGGCAAGTTCGCTACAAAGCAGCTTGGCGTCCGCAAGCGTATAACCGTCCGACTCGGCCTCAAATGGCGTGACGCGATACCCTGCGATCAGCTTTGGACCGAGCGCGTCGCGAACGGCCTGCGCGACGGCGAGAGGAAAGTTCATACGCTTTGCAAGCGTGCCTCCCCAATGATCAACGCGCTGATTGGCCCGGGGTGAGAAAAACTGATGAACGGCGTAGTGGTTGGCTCCGTGAATCTCAACGCCATCGAAACCGGCTTTTCGAGCGAGCGAAGCCGCCTGTCGAAAGCTTGCAATCAGGCTTTCAACCTCATCTGATGTCATTGCCCTTGGCGTCAGTGCTCCCGGCCGCAACGATGCAATTGCGGAAGGCGCGCGCAGAGATTTTCCACCTATCAACTCGGGCTTTGCGATGCGCCCACCGTCATATATCTGGAGGATCGCAAGACCACCCGCAGCACGCATGGCTGCAGCGAGCCGATGAAGACTGGACAAGTGTCCATCATGCGCCGCACCTATCCCCTGCCAGGAGCGTCCGTCCTGTTCGACGTAAGCGGCGGAAGAAATGGTGGCTCCGAATCCGCCAGCCGCACGCCGCCGGACAAATTCGAGCTCGTGTTCGGTAGCCGTCCCGTCCTCATGGGAAGCGTCGGTTGTTAGCGGCGCAATCGCAAACCGATTTGCCATCTCTCGTCCGCAATTGAATCTGAAAGGAGACCAAACAACCATCGATCAAACCTCGGATATTGCTCAAGCTGGGCGGCGTCGAATGGAAGCCCGTTAGTGGAAGATGCGTCCGGAGTCGATGACGACGGTCTGGCCGGTCATGGTCTCGGTGCGGCACATGGCGACCACCATGTCGGCGCAGTCGTCCTTGTCGGCCGGCTTCTTCAGGAGCGAGGCCGATGCGGAGCGCTCGACCTGCTCGGGCCGGAGATTGGCTGTCGCGCGGGTGCCGTCGAGCAGACCCGGCGCCACGCAGTTGACGAGCGTCTCGGGCGCCAGCGCCACCGCCATGCAGCGCGTCAAGTGAATGAGCCCCGCCTTCGACACGGCATAGGCGATGGAAGAGCCGGTTGGGCTGAGCCCGGCTACCGAAGCGATGTTGACGATGCGGCCTTGCCCCTGGGCCTTCATGACGGGAGCTACCGCCTTGGTCAGGTGCATCGGCCCCGTCAGGTTGACGGCCATGATCTTGTTCCATACCTCCGGCGTCAGACTGTCGAGATCGCCAAAGGGGATCGAAAGGTTGTAGGCGGCGTCATTGATCAGAATATCAAGGCGACCGAAGGCCTGGGTGACCTCGCCTACCAGCCGATCCACAGCCGAACCGTCGGTGATGTCACAGCCGAAAGCCTGGGCGTTGATTTGATAACGCGACCTGAGTTCGCCGGCGACGCTTTCCGCCTGGTCGCGGCTGCGCGCGTACATGACAGCGACATGTGCGCCCTCCTCCGCGAGCGCGTGGCAGATGCGCTGCCCCAGCCCGCCATTGCCGCCCGTCACCAGTGCAACCGCGCCCTTCAGGTCCATCGTTTCTCTCCCATAATGCGAATGCGCAGTTGCATTCCCGCTACTCCCACTCTGCTCACCTTCCCAGGAGCAGGCAAGGGAACATCGCGTCTGCTAAATCTATTTTGGCGGCGCGGCGCCGGGTCGCGGATCGATGGGGACCAGGGCGGCAAGCCCGATCATCTGTTCGAACAGCACCGCCGCCTGCAGCAGTTCAGCCTCGCCTCGATGACGGCCGACCATTTGCAACCCGACAGGGCGGCCATACCGGTCGAAACCGCATGGCACCGCAATCGACGGCAAAGCCATCATGGTGGTTGCCGCTGTTATCAGCGAGGCCCCGAGATAGTTCTCAAGCTTCTGGCCATCGATCGTTGCCGGCATCCGCAACTCGACATCGAAAGCAGGCGTTGAGGCTCCCGGTGATACCAGAAGGTCGTAAGTCTCAAAGAATTCGCTCGCGCGCCGGAACAGGGCCGCGCGCTCGCGCTCAGCGGC
>JBOHIT010000467.1:0-3182 GCA_050726155.1 Bradyrhizobium sp. | reverse complement strand
GGGTGTGCTCGACCATCACGATGGCGTCGGCGCCGCGCGGCACCGGGCCGCCGGTTGCGATCGACGTGGCGGTCCCCGACAGCACCGGCCGCACCGGCGCAATGCCGCAGGCAATCACTTCGTCGTTCAGCATCATCCGCACCGGCGTCGCTTCACCGGCGGAGGCGAGATCGGCAGAACGCACCGCAAAGCCGTCGACATTGGAGCGGTCGAACGGCGGCACGTCGATCGGCGCCACCACGTCTTCGGCCAGCGCGCAGCCGAGCGCATCGGCAAGTTTCCGCGCCTCGCTCGGTACCGCGCGCGGAAACAACGCCGCCTCGAACCGCGCCACGGCGTCCTCGCGCGACAAAATGGTCAGGAACTGGTCCTGATCGAGGGCGGCGCGGTTATCAGGCTGAGGCGTCGAGGTCATACGGCGATCCCTGTCATTCCCGCAACATATAGCCATCGACCGCGGCGCCTGCAGCAAAACCTTCGGCGCCGCCGGGCACGGTTAACCAGGCCTCGGCGCGGGCAATCGCTTCGAGCGACAGTTCCCCAACCGCCAGCGTCATCCAGGCGCCATCTTTTCGTTCCAGCAGCACGATTTCGGCAATGCCAACCCCGGTGGCGATCTTGCGCGCCAGCGGCAGCTTGAGCGTCTTGCGCGGCCGCCGTCCCGACAGCCGGTCGAGCACGGGAAGCGCCAGCGTCCACCACACTCCAAAAGCCTGATCGGGCGCGCCCGGCAGCACGACCACGGGCGTGTTGCCGATGCGGCCCACGGCCGAGGTGCGGCCGGGCTGCACGGCAATGCCGTGGGCGATGACCTCGCCGCGTTGGGCGAGTGCGGTCACCGTCGCATCGGTGCGTCCGACGCCGCTGCCGCCGACGATCAACAGCAGATCGCAGGCGTCGCCATCAACAGCGCCCGCGATCGCCGCCGCATCGCGCCCCGCGGCCGTGATGGAAACCACGTCAGCGCCGGCGGTGCGCGCGCTCTCCGCGATCAGATCCGCTGTCACCGTGCCGCCGGGAATGTTGACGATGCGCAGGCGCGGCCGGCGCACTTTCAATCGCTCTATTCCCGCCGCGCGCGCGATCATGAGGTCGCGCGCCAGCACGCGCCGCCCGGCTTCGACGATGCGGCTGCCGGCGGCAACATCGCCACCGGCGCGGCGGACGCCCTGCCCCGGGATCGCTTCCGCCAGCACCTGCGGCATCGGACCGGATAGCTCGACGGAATCGGCATCGAGCACGCAGTCGCAGCCGTCAGGCATGGCGTCACCGGCCTCGACCCAGACCGGCAACGCCGCCAACGGCAATGGCGAGTACGAGGACGCGCCGACGAGATCGCGGGCGCGCAGCGCAAAGCCATCGCCGGCGGCGATGTCATGCGCTGGCACCGCGCCTGACGGCGGCATCCCGGCGGCAATGCAGCGCAGCGCTTCCGCGAGCGGCAGTTCCGCAGGCGTAACAGGCCCGACGCCGTTCAACAGGGCGGCGAGCGCCTTATCGAGCGGTGTCAGCGAGGCCGGCAAGCGCTGGTTCGAGGTCATCGGTCGCGTATGCCCTGAATCGGACCGGAAATAAACAGAACCCGATACCGCCGGCTATCAGCCCCCTACCTCCGGCCAAGTTGACGCCGACCCGATTTAGTTGCAAATGAGACCAATTGGCGGCCGCAACCGCCTCAGGACATAACGGCCAACGTGCCGATCCACAGGGAGAAGACGGATGTTCCCCAGGAACACGCAACTATCCATGCACCTATCATTCCTCGGCGCGCTCGCAGCCGCGATGCTGGCATCGTCAGCGGCGCGCGCGCAGGTTTCCGATGACGTCGTCAAGATCGGCGTGCTCACCGACATGAACGGTCCGGCCTCGACGCCGACCGGCCAGGGCTCGGTCACCGCCGCGCAAATGGCGATCGACGATTTCGGCGGCAAGGTACTGGGCAAGCCGATCAGCCTGATCGTCGGCGACCATCAGTTGAAGCCGGATATCGGCGGCGGCATTGCCCGGCGCTGGTACGATGTCGACCAGGTCGATCTGATCGTCGACGTGCCGGTGTCGGCGGTCGGGCTCGCGGTGCAGAACGTCGCCAACGAAAAGAAGAAGCTGCTGATCGTCCACTCCACCGGCACCGCGGATTTCCACGGCAAATTCTGCTCGCCCTATGCGATGCAGTGGGTGTTCGACACCCGCGCGCTGGCGGTCGGCACCGCGCAGGCGGTGGTGAAGCGCGGCGGTGACAGCTGGTTCTTCATCACCGACGATTACGCGTTCGGCCACTCGCTGGAGCGTGATGCCTCCTCGGTGATCACGGCCAACGGCGGCAAGGTGCTGGGTTCGGTGCGGCCGCCGCTTGCCACCCCCGATCTGTCGTCCTTCGTGCTGCAAGCGCAGGCGTCAAAGGCCAAGATCATCGGCATCGCCGCCGGCCCGCCCAACAACATGAACGAGATCAAGACCGGTTCGGAATTCGGCGTGTTCAAGGGCGGCCAGCAGATGGCGGCATTGCTGGCGCTGATCACCGACATTCATTCGCTCGGATTGCCGGCGGCGCAGGGCCTGCTGCTGACGACGTCGTTCTACTGGGACATGGACGACAAGACCCGTGAATGGTCGAAGCGCTATTTTGCCAAGATGAACCGGATGCCGACGATGTGGCAGGCCGGCGTCTATTCCTCGGTGACGTACTATCTCAACGCCGTCAAGGAAACCGGCACCGACGAGCCGCTCAAGGTGGCGGCGAAGATGCGCGAAAAGCCGATCGAGGATTTCTTCTCCCGCAACGGCAAGCTGCGCGAGGACAATCTGATGGTCCACGATCTGATGCTGGTGCAGGTCAAGAAGCCGGAAGAGTCGAAATATCCGTGGGACTATTACACGATCCTTGCCAAGATCCCCGGCGACGAGGCATTCGGCCCGCCCGATCCGGCGTGCTCATTGGTGAAGAAGTAGCAAACTCTCAGCGTCGTCCCGGCCTAGTGCGCAATTGCGCACGGGCGCCGGGACCCATACTCCGCGGCAGACGTGATTGTACGCGGTGTCAGCCACCTTGCTTTAATCGATAGCACAACGCGGTGTGGGTCCCGGCTCAAGGCCGGGACGACAAGTTGAGAGAGCAGCGCGCTATTTCACCACGCCGATCTCGCGGAAATATTTCAGCACCCCCGGATGGATCAGCCCGGTGC
>JBOHIT010000466.1:0-3224 GCA_050726155.1 Bradyrhizobium sp. | reverse complement strand
GAGTCAGATCCGGTAAGGGGTTGAGTGTAAACGAACTGCTTTTCCCTCCCACCAGTATGTTACCCCTCAGCCCGGTTACAAATGTCGCCTTCTCGATCGAATTCGGGGAGGTGCCACCGAGATCGCGTTGGTGGGTATCGGTCTCGGACACCCGCCAAGTCATGCTGCTGGGTGCGGCTTTTCCTGATCCGAGGCTGTGATAGAGGGAACCGCGCACTGACTGCGCACTGTAGGGATGACCTGGCAAACCCGTCGGCTTAAGGGTGCATATGCCGCTTCCAGCACTGAGGTGGCAGGTTAAGATGCCGGGGAATACGGCATGCCGCTGCGCAGCCTCTGGGTAATCGTTAACAGCCCCTGTGAGCAAGACAAACGCTGTAGTGATTAGCAAGGCAGAAAACACCAGCGTGGCTCCCTCAATAAGACTATTCGCCATCAAAGACGTTTTGGTCATGGCTGGTTCAGTGCCTCCAGGCAGTACCCTCCTTGATCCGCGGACATCCCTTGGTCTTTCCACTTGGTGACAGCAATGCTACCTGGGAAAGCTGATTTTCCTATTGTCCTCAGAGCCACTGTCCCTTGGAACAACATCTGCCAGGCTAATTTAAACAAACCGTATTTTTGATTAAATTTATACTTTAATTCACTAATAATACGATCTAGGAAGACGTAATATCCGATCCTCTGATCGAAACGCGTTGGCCAGCTGCGCAATCGATAGACATGATGCGCCAGAGCTGATTGATGAGCTTGCTCCAGAATTAAGAGCAATGGTCTATGAGATGGTCGTAGGAGGTGAAGATAGTCGAGGTTAGCCACGTCATTCCATACGGTCATCGCGTCTGTGCGAAGTGCCCGATATTCGCAAGCTGATAGGTCGTGACGAGGGAAGTGGAAGAGGTTGGCGATGGGGTCATGGATCGAAACGAAGTACTGGAGATGGCGGGTCGATTTGAACCGCTTCATGATCAGTTCTCATCGCCGGATCGGCTAATGCGAATTCTCGGCCGGTTGTTCAGCAATCGCGTTGCCGCAGCCCATAAACCCAGCGGCTGCCCCGGCCCTTGCCGATGGGCGCGTTCTGGGTCTGAGAGTCGGACGAACCCGCTGCGGCCCTCTCATCACGATATGGCTCTCGACCGACATTGGTTCCGCGAGCTCAAGGATGAAGGTGATATAGCCCTCGCCGAAATGGCAATGAACGAAGTGAGCTTTGAGCAAAGATTTGATCCTGCTGGATGCTCTTGGGATCGCCCACAGTGAGTTGGTCCCGGCCGGAACGATTGCGATATCCTGCGCCACGGCGAAGTGCTCGTTGTGCCGGCCGATATTTTGCGAGAGATAAGGCAGATTGGAAGCCACAACGGTGAAGGCTTGACGATGTCGCCTTCCGATTTTGAGAAGCTGAAAACGGTCGTGGATCGCCAAACCGCAGACGGCCCTTTAAAGAATCCCCTTGAAAATCCGCTTAGAGCACCGCCGCGCGTGAAGTAGAGCCAATCCTTCTCAAAGGAATATCGCTCCGTATTGGCACAAGGTACAACAGACAGGCCTTGATAATATTGTAAAACTAACTTCGCGAGGCGTCGGTGGTATAGCGGGGCACACCATGAAATCTGCTCTACTTGGGCTGGCTGTTGCATTGATGGCGGTCCCGCCAGCCATCGGAGGGGATGTTCCTTTCGCTGGGCCCCGCTCGGACAGGCCGGACCATGTTCAACGACTGTTGATACCGAGCTTGGCAGACATTATGACCATGATTCAACTGCGACATATCAAGCTTTGGTATGCTGGCGAGGCAAAAAACTGGGTAGCTGCCGACTACGAAGTTGATCGTATCGAAGAGAGTCTCGTCAAAGCCGTCGTACTCTACAATTCCATACCCATGGAGTATACTGCGAACGTGGACGAAGCCTTAGTCGACATACGAGCTGCAACCAAAACTAAGAATTCGGAAGGTTTTGTTCGCGGTTTTGCGAGGCTGACCGCCGCATGCAACAGTTGTCACACTGGCGGGAATGTTGGGTTTATTCGTATCGGGGTTCCCACTTCAATGGCGCTTAGTAATCAGCAATTCAAGGAATAAGCCGGGCGACTTTGCTTGCGCTCCCATCTTACGGCAAGATTTTCGTGGTTCTATGTTCGTGGTTCTATGTTTGTCGATCCTTGGTTTTCCAGGTCCTTGCCCGCGGCGGCGCGTTGTTCTTCCAGCGATTGGCCACTGACAAGCTTAGATCCTGCGGTGCCGCCCGCAGCGACAAGGTATGATCTTCGAACATCGCCAGCAAAAGGGTCTAAACAACCGAGCCGAGAATTCGCACCAGCCGACCCGGCGACGAGAACGGATCATGAGGCGGTTAAGTCCGGCGCGAGGGATTTTCTGACCAAGCCTGTTTCCAGCGACGTTCTCATGCAGGCGATCGATCATGGCGTCGAGTTCCGCAGGCCCTGCGCAGTCCGGCCGCCGAACGCCACGAATGGGGCCGTCGAGTCGCTAGTCTGACACCAGCTTGTCGTTCAGGGTCGGCTGAACAAGCAGATCGGTTACGAGCTTGGGACGACGGAAAGGACAACCATACCCCACCGGCCGGGCGAAACGGACGCCTGACGTTTCGGGTTAAATGGTTATCTAGAAAACTCGGCGCGGCACAATCCAATTGTGACAAGCCCATGCAAGGGGCATATTGAAGAAGGAATTCGACGGCGGAAGATTGGAGAAGTTTGTATGGCCGGCTTCAACGATGGAGTCAAAATCGTTCTCCGAAACATACTTCTTGGAAGATGGGCCGCTGACAAGTTGGGACTGACGGGCCGGGACGCGGAAGCCTATTCAGAAGCGCTCGCTTCCGGCACGTGCGATCCCGAGCAGAACGACGTATTTAGCAAAATTCGCAAGGACTTCGACGCCGCGGGCGTGGTCCAATCGAACGAACAAATCTTGAACGTTATGACAGAGTTAATGCTCAAAGCTGGAAACCAAACGCAATCGATGCAGGGTAGTTCAATTGATGCCGCGAAAGTGCTCCTCATGCGGACTTTTCTGTCTCGATAAGCATTGCTGTTGCATCAGAAGTAGCGATGCCGAACCAAACGCAATCTACACCGCCCTCCAGACCATCCAGCCGCCTCTTTTAACGGGCCCCATCCGTACAACCCGATCCCCGGTTTGGTATGCAATCGAGCCGTAGGAGGGCACTATAACCTTGGCTTGCAGTCCCTCGGTG
>JBOHIT010000465.1:0-18797 GCA_050726155.1 Bradyrhizobium sp. | reverse complement strand
ATCTTGGGAAGGGCTGCGAGCAAGGCTTCGGTGTAGGGCATCCGCATTATCTTGAACAAGGCCGGCGTCGGGGCGCGCTCCACCACCCGGCCGGCAAACATGACGGCGACCTCGTCGGTGCGACCGGCGACGACGCCGAGGTCATGGGTGATCAGGATCATCGCCATGTGCCGGCGGCGCTGCTCGCGCGCCAGCAAATCGAGAATTTGCGCCTGGATCGTCACATCGAGCGCGGTGGTCGGCTCATCGGCGATCAAGAGTTTCGGCTCGCACGACAGCGCGATCGCAATCGCCACCCGCTGCCGCATACCGCCCGACAATTGATGCGGGTATTGCGTCAGCCGCTGCTCGGGCGCGGGAATGCCGACCGCGGCGAGCAGTTCGACGCTGCGCTTGGTCGCGGCCGCCATGTCGAGTTCGAGATGCTCCTGCAGCGTCTCGATCAACTGGGTGCCGATGGTCAGCACCGGATTGAGCGACGTCATCGGGTCCTGGAACACGACCGCCAGCGAGCGGCCGCGCAGCTTGCGCAGTTTTTCAGGCGACAATTGCAGCAGGTCCTGCCCGTCGAACATCACGCGGCCGGAAAGCTTGGCTTTCTTCGGCAGCAATTGCAGGATCGCCCGCGACAGCATGGTCTTGCCGCAACCGGACTCGCCGACCACGCCAAGCGTCCGCCCGGCGCCTACGGTGAGATCAACGCGATCGACTGCGCGCAGATTGCCGCGCGGCGTCGGCAGGTTGACGGTGACATCCTCGACGGAAAGCAGCGTATTCTCGGTCACAGCGCGCCCTGACGGGGATCGGTGAGCGCCCGCAGCGTATCGCCGACCAGGTTAAAGGACAAAACGGTCAGGAACATCGCGATCGCGGGAATGAAGGCAAGCCTGGGTGCCATCTCGAGACTCTCGCGCCCCTCGCCGATCATGCTGCCCCAGCTCGATATCGGCGGCGGCACGCCGAGGCCGAGGAACGACAGCGAGCCTTCGGCCACGATGGTGACGGCAACCCCGAGCAGGAAGAACGCAAACAGCGGCAGCATGACGTTGGGCAGCAATTCGCGCAGCAGGATCCGCGCATGGGTTGCCCCCAGCGCCTGTGCCGCGATGACGAATTCGCGACGCGCCAGCGTCAGCGTCGCCGCCCGCGCCACCCGCATGAAGGCGGGAACCCCTAGCATGCCAAGGATTAGGGTGAGATTCAGGATCGATTGCCCGAGATAGGCGCTCACGGCGAGCGCCAGGACCAAAGGCGGAAACGCCAGCAGCACATCCATGCTGCCGACCACGACCGATTCGAAGCGGCCGCGAAAATAGCCCGCCAGAATGCCGAGCGCACCGCCGAGCGTAATGCCGATGATCGGCGCACAGAGGCCGACGATCAGCGATATCCGCGCGCCATAGATCACGCGGGCGAGTTCATCGCGGCCAAGACTGTCGGTCCCGAGCCAGTGCTGCATCGAGAATGGCGCGCGCTTCTCCAGCATGTCCATGTCGGTCGGGCTCGGCAACGGCAGCACGTCGGCGAAAATCGCCACCGCGAACACGAATATCACCCAGACGCTCGCCATCCAGAACAGCGGTCCGAGCCGGCGACCTCGCCGTACCGGGGTTTCTGAAACGGTTGCATCGATGCCGAGATCAAGCGTGGCCATGGCGTATCCTTGGGTCGAGCATGGCGTAGAGCAAATCGACGATGAAGTTAATCAACACGAATCCGGCACCAACCAGCAACACCACGCCCTGCAGGATGATGAGGTCGCGGGTGGTGATCGCGCCGACCAGGAGCCGGCCAATTCCCGGCAGCGCAAAAACCGTCTCGACGATGATGGCTCCGCCGATCAATCGCCCGATATTGATTCCGGTGATCGTGACGAGCGTGAGCGATGAAGGCTTGAGCGCATGCACGAACAGGATGCGCGACGCCGTCAGGCCTTTGGCCTTGGCCAGCGCGATATAATCCTCCTGCAACGTCGCGATCATGTCGGAACGCAACACACGCATGATCCCGGGCCATTCGGCCAGCGCCAGCGTCAACGCGGGCAGCACCATGAACCGCAAGTTTTTGGCCGGGTCTTCACCGAAGGGCACGTAGCCGGTCGCCGGCAGCCAGCGCAGTTCCACCGCAAACAGATAGATCAGCAGGATCGCCGACAGAAAGGTCGGCACCGAAAGCATGGCGAAGGCGCCGCCGGTCATGAAGCGATCGAACGGACCGCCGCTGCGCGCCGCGCAAATAATCGCCAGGGGAACGCCGATCGAAAGCGAAATGACCTGCGCCAGGACCATCAGTTCCAGCGAGATCGGAAGCCGCTCGGTCACCGCCTGCAACACGGTTTGCCCGGTGCGGAACGATCGCCCCAGATCGCCCTGCAGGACGTTACCCAGCCAGCCGAAGTAACGGATATAGATCGGCTGATCCAACCCCATGTCCTGGCGAAGGGCTGCGACCTTTTCCGGCGTCGCTTGATCGCCGAGGATCGTATAGGCGAGATCGCCCGGCAGCAGCGACGCAATGAGAAACGTCAACAGCGAAACCGCGATCAGCACCGGCACGAGATACAGGAGCTTGCGCGCGACAAAGGTCAGCATGCAGCACTATTCCAGCCAGACGCGAGACAGGTCGATCACGCCGCTATACATCTTCGGCAAACCCTTCACCTTGGCGCTCGACATTGCGTAATAGGTGTTCTGGAAGGTCCAGTACCAGATCGCTTCCTTGTTGATCAGCCGGCTGATGGCGCAGTAATCCTCGTTGCGCTTTTCCTGGTCGGCGGTGGCCCGCGCGCGCTCAAGCAGCTGATCGAGCTCCGGATTCGAATAATTGGCAAGTGCGACCGGGCTGCCGGAACGGAAATTGGAGTACATCTGGGTATCGGGATCGGCGAAGTCGACGATCCGCCACGGCGTCACCTGAAACTGGCGCATGAAGGCGCGCGGCGGGATCGTCGCCTGGTCGACCTGCTCGATTTCCATATTGGCGCCGACCCGCTTCCAGAACTGTTGCAGCACCTGGCCGGCGGCACGTCCGCGCGGCGTCGCCGTGACCAGCATCTTGAATTCGACCGGCTTGCCGTATTCTTTGATCAGCGCCTTGGCCTTCTCGGCGTCTTCGGGAAGCGCGCCGTCATCCTTGCACTTCACCCAAGAGCCGTCGCCATAGGGATTGCTCGCCGGCCTTGCGAGACCATTGGTAAGCGCCTGCGACATTTTCTTGCGGTCGAGCGCCATCACCAGCGCCTGGCGCACGCGCACGTCGTCGAGCGGCGCGACCTTGGTGTTGAAGGCGGCGACTGCGGCGCCGGAGCCGGCATAGGTATGTACTGTGAGCTTCGGATCTTTCTGGGCTTTCTGAATATTGTCCGCATCAGCTTCGTCGTCCCAGATGACATCGGCCTCGCCCGATTGCAGGCTGGCGAAGCGCGACTGCGCGTCCGGCAGCGGCTTCAGGATGATGCGATCGAGATAAACGCGATCCTTGTCCCAGTAATCCGGATTCCGCTCCAGGACCATCCGGTCGCCCGCGGTCCATGACTTCAGAATGAAAGGTCCAGTGCCGACGGGATTGCGGTTGTAATCCTCACCCTTGGTCTTCCACGCCGTCGGAGAGTGAACCGCACCGTTCTGGTTCGCATAAGAAGAAATAAGTGCAGGGAAATTCACCGAAGGGTCGTTGAGGTTATAGACCAGCGTCATTTCGTCGGGCGCCTGCACACTGTTGATGCTGGCGATATAGAAGGCGCAACGGCACTTGTTCGCAGGATCTTTCTGCCGATCGAAGTTCGCCTTGGCCGCTTCGGCGTTGAACGGCGTGCCGTCATGAAATTTGACTCCCGGTCGCAGCTTGAAGGTCCAGGTCTTGAAATCTTCCGAATGAGACCATGACAGTGCGAGCTTGGGCTGCGGCTTGCCACTAGCGTCGAGATAGGTGAGCGTATCGAAGAGGGCGGATGACGCGGTCAATGCCGCTGTGTCGTAAACTCCGACCTTCAGCGGATCGAAACCGGGAATATCGAGTTCGAGGCCCATCGTGACGCTGCCGCCCTTCTTCTGGGCGCTAGCGGGGATCACGGACAGCGAGATTGCAAATCCCGCCACAAGAAATAATCGCGCAAGCGCGCTCGAACCGACCGCCGCAGTCATGGATTCTCCCTCTCAAGGTGTCGTTCGTCCGGTGTTCCGGATCGTCGCTGACGGTAAGATTGTCTGGAATCGCGGTCGCGAGCAAGGCCGTTCGCGCGCCGCGGATGAAAAGCCGCAGGGCTAAGACCTTATGGCCGCAACACGATTGCCGTCAGCCGCGCGCCGCTAGCGGAGGCTTGCCGGTAAAGGCCGCGATTTCATCTTCCGAGAGACCGGTCTCCTTCAGATAGGCGCGCGTATGTTCGCCGAGCGTCGACATGCGCTTCGCGGCCGAGACCCTGGCGCCCGACATCCGGAACGGCAGATTCAGCACCTTGAAGTTGCCGCCGCCATCCGCCACGTCGGCCAGCGCGCCGCGATGCGCGATCTGCGGATCCCTGAGCGCCTCGGCGACCGTCCGATACGCCGATGAAGGCACGCCGTGCTCATTGAGGCCGGCGAGACATTGCTGCGTCGTCACCGCGCGCGACCAGGCCTCGACACCCTCCATCAGGCTGCCCCAGTTTTCACGGCGATCGGAATATTTCGCAAAGCGCGGATCGCTCACCCACTGGGGATGACCGATCACCTTCATCAGGCTCTGGAAGGTTTTTTCGCTGGCGATCGCGACCATGACGTACCCATCGGAGGTTTCGATCGGCCCGAACATCGGCCGCTGGGTCGCCTTCACGTCGAATTGCGACCACTGCAATTCGTTGAGGGTCAGGCTCAGCATCGATTCCAGCATCGAGACGTCGATGTGCTGCCCCTTGCCGCCGTGGGCGAGCTGGTACAACGCGGCCGAGATGGCACCGAACGCATAGACGCCGGTGAGCACGTCGGCATGATAGATGCCGCAATAGTCCGGCCGGGTGCGGCCGGGCTGATAGGCCAGATGCGCCATCTCATAGCCGGAGGCCGCGTGAATCACCGGCGCATAGGCCGGCAATTCCGCCGACGGCCCGGTCTGGCCGTAGCCGGAGATCGAGCAATAGACCAGTTTCGGATTGAGCTCCTGCAGCGAGGCGTAATCGAGTTTCAATCGCCGCATCACGCCGGGGCGGAAATTCTCCACCAGCACGTCCGCGCCCGCGACCAGCCGGCGCACGGCCTCCACGCCGGCGGATGATTTCAGATCGAGCACGAGGCTGTGCTTGCCGACATTGAGCTGGCCGAAGGCGGTGCTGCAATTGTTCCGGACCGGCGGCCGGGTGCGCATCGTCTCGCCCTCGGAGGTCTCGATCTTGATGACCTCGGCGCCCATATCGGCTAACATGCGCGTGCAATGAGGTCCGGCAATCGTGGTTGAGAAATCGATGACGCGCAGGCCAGCGAAGCTCCCTGTCAAATTCCCCTCATCGTTACCGGCTATCGTCATTCTCTGAGCTCCCTTGGCCCTTCGGCTCTTGGTTTTCTGGCGCCGCCGTGACCCTAGTTTGTGCATTCCCGGCAGGGAAGCGTTCTCTCGGAACGACCTCCCGGCAGGCGCATTGTCGGACCAGAGATAGAATTGGACCCTTTCTTGCATAAGTGATTGTCAAGGCTGGTACGAGGGCGTTTCTTGAAGGTCTTGTTCGTAACCACGGAAATGGATGACTTCGTCCGGGTCGGCGGGCTCGCTGCCGTTTCCGCCGCCCTGCCCCGGGCGCTGCGCCCGTGGAGCGATGTCCGGATCATGCTGCCGGGCTACCGGGATGTCGTCGAACAGTTCACCCACATTGAAATCGTTGGGCAATGCGCGCCCCTGGCCGAGATGCCAGCCTGCTCGCTCGGGCGGGCGTCGACCCGCGACGGACTGCCGGTTTATGTGCTGTTGTGCCCACAACTTTACGACCGGCCGGGCAATCCCTACGGCGACGAAGCCGGGCGCGACTGGCCCGACAACGACGTCCGTTTCGCGCGATTTGCATCGGCCGCGGCAGAGCTGGCTGCAGGCAGTCTGGACAAGAATTGGGCAGCGGATCTGGTTCATGCCAACGACTGGCAGGCCGCGCTCGCGCCGGCCTACCTCGCCTGGAAAGGCTCGAAAATACCTTCGATCCTGACCATCCATAACCTCGCCTATCAGGGGCTGTTCCCCCGTGACTCGCTGCGCCGGATCGGCGCCCCCGAGGCGTCCTTTCATATCGATGGCCTCGAATTCTACGACCAGATGTCCTTCCTCAAGGGCGGCATCGTCTACGCCTCGCATCTGACCACGGTCAGCGCGACTTACGCGAAAGAGATCACGACACCGGAGCTCGGCTGCGGGCTCGAGGGCCTGCTTCGGCAGCGATCGGACGCTTCGGAACTGACCGGCATCCTGAACGGCATCGACGAAAGCTGGGATCCGCGCGCTTGCGCCCAACTGGCCCAGCAGTTCGGCGCCGGCGATTGGGAGGGCAAGCAGGCCAACGCCGATTACGTCCGCCGGCAGTTCGGTCTTGCGGTATCGCGCGGTCCGATCTTCGGCCTGGTCGCCCGCCTCGTACATCAGAAGGGCATCGATCTCGTGCTGTCAGCCGCCGACGAGATCATCGGGGCCGGCGGACAGATTGTCGTCACCGGCAGCGGCGAACCGCATATCGAACAGGCGCTGGTCGATGCGCATCGCCGCCGGCCGGACGCGATCGGTGTCGTGATCGGCTTCAACGACGGGCAGGCGCGACGAATTTTCGCCGGCAGCGATTTCACGCTGATGCCGTCGCGGTTCGAACCGTGCGGGTTGAGCCAGATGTATGCGCAGCGCTTCGGATCGCTGCCGATCGGTCACCAGACCGGCGGGCTCGCCGAAACCATTCAGGACGGCGAGACCGGCTTCCTGTTCTCGCAGCCGTCGGCGGAATCTTTCCTCGGTGGTATCAGGCGCGCCTTCGACGCCTTCACGGCCAAAGACCGCCTGGACTCGATGCGACGCAGCGCCATGGCGCGGTCGTTCAGCTGGGACCTTTCGGCGTCGCTCTACAGCGCGCTGTATCGCAAGACGGTCGGATCGCAAGCCGCGTAAAGCTCATGGCTCCGGCGTCCCTTCACTCCGCCGCCTCCGGCATGATTTCCATCTGTTCGTGCAGCACAACGCCCGACAGCGGATCGAACTCGCCGATCCAGGGCTTGCGTTCGAGCACCCCTTTGGTGTGGCGATAGCCGGCGTCCCAGCGCTGCATGATGCCGGACGGGCTGAAGTCGATATCCTTGGTGTGGTCCTCGCGGGTGAGTTGCGGGGCGAGCAGCCGCACCACGTGCATTCGGGTCGGGCAGCCATAGCTGGTCAATTCCCGCACCGCTTCGCTGTTGCGTTCGGATTCCGGCAGCCGCGCCGCAAGCTGGTTGATGACGTGACGCAGCCGATGCGCCTGCTGCTGCCGCGCGATGTGACTGGCGATCCGGCTGGAATATTGCACATCCTTGTGCCGGTTCAGCACTTCGGCCATCGTGGTCGGCTCGTCGCCCGAGGGATTCCACAGATGCACCGCGAAGATCAGTGAATTCCTGCGCGGGTTGTCGTCGAACACGGCCTCCGTCGGCGTGTTCGATAAGATGCCGCCGTCCCAATATAGTTCACCGTCGATGCGAATGGCCGGGAATGCCGGCGGCAGCGCGCCAGAAGCCATGATATGCTTGACGCCGAGTTCGCCGTCGCGGCTATCGAAATAGCGCATCTGGCTGGTGCGGACATGGGCTGCACCTACCGTGAGGCGCGGCGTGCATTGATTGACCAGATTGAAATCCACCAGCTCAGTGAGCGTGCGCTCCAGCGGCGAGGTCGAGTAATAGCCGGCCTGATCCGCGCCAAGCGGATAGCTGTCGCCGGCATGCGCCAGCGGGTTCGGCCGGAAGAAGCCGGGAATGCCGTTGGTCACGGTCGACCAATAGGACAGCTTTTCGTTGAAGCCCGGAAAGATGTCGCGAAAACTCCAGAGCGGGTTCTGCTCCATCTTCTTCCAGAATTCGCGCAAGCGCGACAACCGGTTCTGCGGCGAATTGCCGGCGATCAGGCTGGCATTGATGGCGCCGATCGAGGTGCCGATGATCCAGTCCGGCTCGATGCCGGCCTCGTGCAGCGCCTGATAGACGCCGGCCTGGTAGGAGCCGAGCGCGCCGCCGCCTTGCAGCACCAGCACGATCTGGCCCGGTTCGGATTTGGCGAGCGCTTTCAGCGTCGAACAATTGTCCTGGACGTCATTCATGTCACGCTCCCTGGGATCTCCGCCGCGTTGGAAAATGTTCGCGCGCGGTCCGGATTTGTTACGTTCACGTCTCAGTGTGCGGTCCAGCCGCCGTCGACCGGCAGCGCAATCCCGGTAATCGACGCCGCCGCATCGGAGGCGAGGAAGACCGTCAGCGCGCCCAATTCCTCGACGGAGGCGAAATGCTTGTTCGGTTGCTGCGCTAGCAGCACGTCACGGATGACTTTCTCGCGGGAAATGCCATGTGCCCTGGCCTGGCCGTCGATCTGCGCCTCGACCAGCGGCGTATAGACATAGCCCGGACAGATCGCGTTGCAGGTGATGCCCTCTTCAGCGGTCTCCAGTGCTGCGACCTTGGTCAGGCCGACGATGCCGTGCTTGGCGGCGACATAGGCCGCTTTAAAGGGCGATCCGACCAGCCCGTGGGCGGATGCGATGTTGATAATGCGCCCGAACCTGTTCTGGCGCATCGAAGGCAACGCCAGCCGCGTGGTGTGAAACGCCGATGACAGATTGATCGCCAGGATCGCGTCCCATTTCTCGACCGGAAACTGGTCGAGGGGCGCCACATGTTGAATGCCGGCATTGTTGACGAGGATGTCCAGCCTGCCATGTCCGACAATTGTTGCGGCGATCATCTCGGCGATCGCCTCCGGCCTCGTCATGTCGGCGGCTGAGTAGCTGACCCTGACGCCGAAATCGGCTTCAATCTGGTCCCTGACCTGGGCAATCCCGGAAGCAACCCCGAAACCGTTCAGCACCACGGCCGATCCGGCCTCGGCCAACGAACGGGCGATGCCGAGGCCGATGCCGCTGGTCGAGCCCGTGACCAGCGACACCTTGCCGGCGAGCGGCCGTGCGACCCTGGTATCCTGCGCGTTTACCTGAATGTTCATAACAGACCCTCTTCCTGCGACGGCGGCATTCTCGGCCGGAAATGTGCAGGACGGGCGCGCGGTTTTGAAATGCCCTTTGGCTTCCGAAACCATACGCCGCCGCTATTGCGGTTTGGGTGTTATTACGGGACTCGATCGGCTAGTCTGCGCGCCAGAAAGATCGGGGCGGCGCGATCATGGAAATGCACCAGGTACGATACTTCCTCGCGGTCACGCGGACGCTGAACTTCACGCGCGCCGCCGACGAGTGCAATGTCACCCAGCCATCGCTGACGCGGGCGATCAAGCAGCTCGAGGCCGAAATGGGCGGCGATCTGTTCCGGCGCGAGCGGCCGGCGGCGCAATTGACCGAGCTCGGGATCCGGATGCAGCCGCTGCTGCAGCAATGCTACGACGCCGCCAGCGGCGCGCGCATGCTGGCGTCGTCATTCAAGAGCGGTGAAATCGGCGCGCTCCGGATCGCGCTGACCCATTCGATCGACCTGTCGCTGCTGATCCCGCATCTCGACCAGATCAAGCGGCAGTTCAACCGGCTGGAATTCCGCTTCCTGCGCGGCGATGCCCGCGAGGTCGGCGAATTCCTGAAGAAGGGCGAGGCCGAACTCGGCATCGCTGCCGAAATCGGCGAGGACTGGGACCGGCTCGACACCTGGCCGCTGTTCACCGAGAACTTTCAGCTCGTCGTCAGCAAGCGGCATCGCCTCGCCAGCCGCGAGACGATCGACGTCGGCGATCTCCGGGCCGAGCAACTGCTGTCACGAAATTACTGCGAGTATTCCGGCCGCGTGAATTCCTCGCTTCGCGAGCATGGGCTCGACGTCGAGCGCAGCCACGAAATCTCCTCGGAGCGCGACCTGATCGAATTGCTGGAAGCCGATATCGGTATCGCCGTCGTTCCCGACACCGCATCGATTCCGCCGACGCTCAAGCGCACCGCTGTCGAAGGGCTCGATGCGCGGCGCACCGTGCACCTCTACGGCGTCGCCGGGCGCGAACGAACGGCAGTGGCGTCCGCGGTGATGCGCATGCTGCGCGGTGCGGACTGGCAGCAATTCATCGACAAGAGCGTGGGCGCCTGAAAAGGATCGGTGGGCTAAGAGGCGCTAGCGTTCTTCGCTGGCGCTCTTCAGCGCGGCGATCAGATCGTCGATCTCCATGCGCTTGCGAAAATCAGGATCAACGAAGCGGGCTTTCACCAGCCCGTCGCGGCCGACCACGAAGGTCGCAGGGATCGGCAGCACCCAGCCGTCATTGCCGTGAAAATCCGACAGATCCTGATAGGACAGCAGCCGCTGGATTTCGGTGCCGAGCCAGATCGCCAGGTTGAGCGACAGCGCATAGCCATTGTCGAGATCGGTCAGCACCGGGAACGGCGCATTGGCGTCGGCCTTGAACTTCTCGGCAAAGTGCTGGGTCTCCGGCATGATCGCCACGGTTTGCGCGCCCAATGCCTTGATACGGTCCTGGGCCTCGATCACCGCCCGCACATTGAGCCGGCAATAAGGGCACCAGTGACCGCGATAGAACATCACCGCGACGGGTCCCTGGCTCAACAATGAAGGCAGGCTGATTAGCCGGCCGGTTTCGTCGGGCAACAGAAAAGGCGGCATCGCCTCGCCCGGCCTTGGCGCATTCTCGCCACCGCCATTCTCGTGAAGCCGCGCGACCAGCCGATCGACCGCTTCGCCATAGGCTGGAAAGAACTCCCGTCCCGCCGCGGCGTAGGCCTGGAGCTGTTCGCTCAACGTGCCTTCCATATCGCGACATTGCTGGAAAGCCTGCTTGAGACGCTCGGCATTGGCTGGCGATAGCGACATGTCTTGCTCCGGCATTCGGCTTGTCTTGATAGCATTTTCGAGCCGGGCCGCCCACATCAAGCGGCCCGCTTATTGAAGATCCCTTCGATCAGGGCCGATAGAAATTGCCGGTCGGATCGAGCGTACCCGAAGTCGAGTAAAGCTGGCCATTGTCCATGAAGAACACTGTGTTGTGCGGCACCTTGGTCGCGTTCTTCATCATCGACTCGTGATTTTTGGGACCGGCTGCCATGGCCATCGCCAACATCTTGCCGGGGCCTGCATACATGCAGGCCATGCCCGGGTTGAATTCCCAAGGGACTTGCGAAAAGGCCGAGGTCGCGATCGCTGCAAAAGCGGCGGCGGCGACGAGTGTCTTGGAGCGTGTCATGGGGGCCCTCAGGGGATTGACGACGCCCGCCAATCGGGCGCTGGCCGCATCTGAGGGCGGAATGCGCCGCATTTGAAATGCCGTTACCCAATCGGTTCGATAGCCGCCGCGTATCGAGGCGGCCTATAGCCGGTCGCTATCGAATTGAGAGCGAGTTCGCATTTCATATCCCCCGCCCGGCCCGTCATCCTGTGCCGGAAGCCATGCAGACGGCATTGGCGCAAAAACAGGAGACGTTCCATGACACGTCAATTGATCACCCGTTTCGTAAATTTCGGCATGACGCTGCTGATGCTCCTGCTCGTGATTTCCATCGCCTCGGCGGCGCGGGCCGACAGCGACGACGGCATCGTCCGTGTCAAGAGCGCGGTGCCGATGGCGGAAGCGATCACCCGCATCAAGGCCGATATCGCCGGCAAAGGGATCAAGTTCTTCTCCGAAATCGACCAGTCCAAGCTCGCGGCCGATGCCGGCATCAAGCTGCGTCCCTCGACGCTATTGGTGTTCGGCAATCCGCCGCTCGGAACCCAGTTCATCACCTCCAATCCCAACGCCGGCCTCGACTGGCCCGTGCGGCTGCTGCTGACACAGGACGACAATGGCGACGTCTGGGCGGTCTGGACTGATTTCGAATGGATCGCCAAGCGCCACAATATCGGGGATCGCGTTGCGCAGTTCGAGATGGCGACCAGGGTCGTTGGTTCGATCACATCGACGATCACGACGAAGTAACACCGCCCGCCGCGTCCACGTATGGGCTGACAGGCTGCGCCATCTACGTGGCCTGATTGCATCTGGATTTGGCCAGTAGAGGAGCTCGTTCAATGAGCCGAGAACAATTCGACGTGGTCATCCTGGGCGGCGGCAATGCCGGCATCGGCGTAACCGGTCCAGTCAGGCGCGCCGGAATGTCGGTGGCCATGATCGAGCAGGACTTGCTCGGCGGCACCTGCCCGAACCGCGGCTGCACGCCGAAGAAGGTCCTGGTCGCCGCCGGCCACGTGCTGCATGAAATCGAACGCGCCGCCGTTCATCATATCGCCGTCGGCACGCCCCGGCTCGACTGGGCGGCGCTGATCGACCGCGAGAAGGAGATGATCAAGGACATCCCCGCCAATCTCGCCCGCTCGATGGCCAAGCGTGACGTCGAAATCATCAAGGGCAGCGCCGTTTTCGCCGGCCCAAACCTGATCCGCGTCGGGACCCGCGAACTCGAAGCCAAACACATCGTGATTGCGACCGGCTCGAAACCACGGCCGCTGCCGATATCCGGCGCCGAGTTCATGATCACCTCGGACGAGATGCTGAGCGAACGGGACCTGCCCGCGTCCGTGATCTTCGTCGGTGGCGGCGTGATCTCGCTGGAATTCGGCCATGTCTATGCGCGCACCGGCACCGAAGTCACCATCCTCGAAGCGATGCCGCAATTGCTGCCGGCGATGGACACGGATGCAGTCGCGCGCCTGCGGTCCGAGAGCGAACGCATCGGCATGCGCGTCAGGACTGCCGTCAGCGTCAAGCGGATCGAGCGCGCAAGCGGCCGCCTGCGCGTGGTGTTCAGCCATGACGGCGAGGAGCACGCGCTCGAAGCCGATCGCATCGTCAACGGCGCCGGCCGCATCGCCAATGTTGATACGCTGGATCTGGCCGCCGGAAATGTCGAGCACGCCAATGGCCGGGTCGCGGTCGACCGCCATCTGCGCTCGACCTCCAACCCGCGCGTCCATGTCTGCGGCGACGCCGTGCCGACCTCGCCGCAGCTCTCGCCGATCGCGACCTATGAGGGCGACATCGTCGGCCGCAACATCGTGGAAGGTCCGCAATACAGTCCCGATTACGCCAGCATGGCGACATCGGTCTACACCGTACCGGCGCTCGCCGCAGTCGGCCTGAGCGAGGCCGCGGCCAAACAGAAGGGCTTTGCGGTCGACGTTCACACCAACGACATGCACGACTGGTTTTCGGCAAGGACGTACGCCGAGACCGTCGCGTGGTCGAAGATCATCGTCGATCAAACTACCGACCGCATTCTCGGCGCGCATTTCGTCGGGCATTCGGGCCAGGAACTGGTCAATCTGTTCGGCCTAGCGATGCGCTTTGGCCTCACGGCGGCGCAGATCCGCGACAATGTCTACGCCTATCCGACGTTCTCATCCGACATCAAGCACATGCTGGGTCATGGATAGCTCGGCGCTATGGAGTCCAGAGCCAACCGGCATTTCATTCCGTCGGTGATTTCCGAGATGGTGACGACGTAGCCGGCCGGATTATCCGAGGCCAAGGCAACGTAACGGCAAACACAGAGGAGACCACGAAATGTCCGAATTCAACACATCCCGCACGCTCTGGCAGGGCGTTGCGCTTGCCGGCATCATCGCAAGCTCCGTCGTATCGGCGTCGACGGCATTTGCCGGCGAATGCCCGGCCGACAAGATGAAGGCCAATGTCCGTGAGAAGGTCGACTACAAGCCGGTCGGCGTCACCGACGTCACGCTCGGCGCGATCAACCTCGAGAAGCAGCCTGCCAACATCAAGGATCGCGAGCTGCGCTTCCGCAAGCTGACGATCGAACCCGGCGGCATCGTGCCGTGGCACAGCCATGACGACCGTCCGGCACTGATCTATGTGCAGCAGGGCGAGATCGTCGAATACGCCAGCAACTGCTCCGAGCCGATCATCCACAAGACCGGCGAGATCCGGCCCGAAGTCTCCGGCACCTCGCACTGGTGGAAGAATCTCGGCAAGGAGACCGTCATTCTCTTTGTCGGCGACGTCCGCAAGGATCCGCACGACCACAACATGTAACCAGATGTAACGCGCGCTCGCCCGCGCCGTTGCCGATGTGACGTCCTGGGGTCCCCCGTGTTGCCCCACACGCCCAGGCGTCACATCACCTTTTCTTTTCGTCCAGCGAGACGCGCCATGGCCGACATGTCAGCGCCAATGAAAATGCACGCCATGGACATGGACGGTCATTCGCCGGGCGTGGTGCTGCGGTCGCTGATCATCGGCCTGACGGCGTTCCTCACCGTGGTCGACCTGTTCGCGACGCAGGCGATCCTCCCCTCGCTGACGCGGCATTACAACGTGACCCCGGCCGCGATGGGCTTTGCCGTCAATGCCTCCACCATGGGTATGGCGGTCGCCGGCCTCGTGGTCGGGTTCCTCAGCTCGCATATCGACCGCCGGCTCGGCATTCTCGTGAGCCTCGTTTTGCTCGCGATCCCAACCACGCTGCTGGCGAGCGCCCCCGACCTCGCGACCTTTACGATCCTTCGCGTGCTGCAGGGCCTCTGCATGGCCTCGGCCTTCGCGCTGACGCTGGCCTATCTCGGCGAACAATGCAGCTCAATGGACGCCGGCGGCGCGTTTGCCGCCTATATCACCGGCAATGTCGCCAGCAATCTGATCGGAAGGTTGGTATCGGCCGCGGTGGTCGATACCTTCGGGCTGGCGTCGAACTTCTATTTCTTCGCAATTCTCAACCTCGCCGGCGCGGTGCTGGTGTACTTTACGATCCAGCGCGTCAAGCCGATGCATGCGATGCCCGCGGCGCAATCGCCGTTCACGGCTACAGCAATGCATTGGCGCACCCCCTCGCTGCGGGCGGCGTTTGCGATCGGCTTCTGCATCCTGTTCGCCTTCATCGGCACCTTCACCTTCGTGAATTTTGTGCTGGTACGTCCCCCCTTGTCGCTCGGGCGGATGGATCTTGGCTTCGTCTATCTTGTCTTTGCGCCCTCCGTGATCACGACGCTGTTTGCCGGCAAGGCCGTGGCGCGTTTCGGCACGAGGCCGGCGATCTGGGGCGCGCTCGCGGTCGCGGCTGTCGGATTGCCTCTGATGTTGTCCCCGCACCTTTCACACGTCCTGACCGGCATGGTGCTGATAGGCGTCGGGACGTTCTT
This sequence comes from Bradyrhizobium sp., assembly GCA_050726155.1. Classification (GTDB taxonomy): domain Bacteria; phylum Pseudomonadota; class Alphaproteobacteria; order Rhizobiales; family Xanthobacteraceae; genus Bradyrhizobium. The sequence goes on along the minus strand of JBOHIT010000465.1, from coordinate 3,519 downwards.
CGCACAGGCTTCGGCGACAGGCTTTGTCGGCCGCGCCGCCAGCGACAATCGCGGCATCGCCAGTGGCACCTACCTCGCCTGCTATTTCTTCGGCGGCATGGTCGGCAGCGCCGTGCTCGGACAGTTGTTCGATCGCTTCGGCTGGACCGCCTGCGCCGCCGGCGTCGGCGCGTCGCTGGCGATTGCGGCATGGTTGACCACGCAGCTCAAGCTTCCATCACAAACAGGAGAGATGCCCATGATCCCGGCAAAGACGGCAGAATAATCACGGCGATTTGTACGCGGCCGCCAGGCCGCAATCCGTAACGAATGTCGAATGGTCGACGTAATCGAAATAGCGGCTAGCCGCTGACAAAACCAAACAAAGGATACTTGACAATGACGAAGAATTTGCGCGCCTTGCTCACGATTTCCGCCCTCGCTCTTGCAGTGGGCCTTGCCTCTCCCGCAGCCTACGCGCAGGACAAGATGGGCAAGGACGGAATGGCCAAGGACAGCATGTCGAAGGACGCGATGTCCAAGGACGGCATGAAAAAGGACGACGCGATGTCCAAGGACGGAATGAAGAAGCACGATGGCATGTCGAAGGACGGCATGACCAAGGACGGCGACAAGAAGTAACCAGCGCTCGATCGCAAATGCCGGCAGCGAGCCCGATAATCGGGCCTGCTGCCGGAGTTTTGGATCTCACCAGCGCAAATAGCGAACACCTGCAAAGTAGCCTGCGGATACCACCGTGAGCATCGCCAGCGGATACCAGGTCATGACGAATAGCGGACTGTCGTCGAAACAGTTCATGGCGTAGAACACCGCCGCGAGACTGCTCGCCGCAAAGCCCGCTATCGCCCCACTCCATCCCGGATGCGCCGGCGCACCACTCTTCAACGCCGTGATGAACAGCACGAGCGGGCCACTGGCCAGCAGCGGAATGAGGGTCATGCAGTTCACGGCATTGGAGCCGATCAGGCGCACCACCCAGTCCGACGGCGGGATCGCCAGCAATTCGGCGGCCGCTCCTGCGCACAATACCAGCGGCGGAAGCGGCAGTAATTTCGTCCACCAGCCGAGCGCCGGGATCGGCCCGGTGCTCCGAAGCAGCGCGCCCACGGTGACCACCGCAAGCGGCACGATCACGGCGAATTTGAACAGGAAGCGGACGGTGTGAAGTGCAGCGTCGATGTCGACCCGAAAGCCGATATGCGTAAAGAACACAATCGCGACAAACGCCGTTGCCGGCACCAGCGCGACTAGCAGCACCTTTGCGGGTTCTCGCCCGACATGTCCGTCGGCGGCCAACGCTCGGATGAGATCGTCTGTCGTCATCGCCGAATATCCCACCACGCATGCGCGACGATCCGCAGCGTCAACCAGGCTGCGCCGTCACGGCCCCTCAGTCATTTCGTCGCCGCCCTTCCTGATGTTACGTTTGCCAAAAGAACCCATCGCAATATTTCAGGACTCGCCGGAGACCGCCTTCCGCATCTCGCGGTCGAGTTCGCGAAGCCGGCGCTGTTCGAACCAACGCTCCAGCGACAGCGCGCCAGGCCCGCCAAGCACCAATGCGAACAGTCCCGCGAGATAGAGCAGCAGGATTTCATAGCCGACGGTCCCGAACTTGATCCCGGTTTCGGTGACTTCGGCGAACTTCACCGAGAAGAACCCGTAGGGAAGATGCACGGTGACGAGTGCGGTCAGGAGCACGACCACCATCGGGAGGCTCACCCACGGAATCAGGACACCCGCCATGATCGCCGCGCCGCCGATCAGTTCAGTCAGGGTCGCCGCCCACGCCGCCAGCAATGGCTCGGGGACCCCCAGCGTATGCAGCACGGCCGCAAATTTCTCCGGGCCACGCGAAAACTTGGCATAGCCGTGCGCCATGAAGCCGTAGCCGACCGCGAGCCGGATCGGCAGGGGCGCCCAGTCGGCAAGCGCTAGGGACGCCTTGTGGCAGGAAGAGGCAAGTCTTGACATCAGGTATTTCCGGTTTCGTTGACTGATGCCGCCACAAGGACGCAGCAGCTTAAGGCAACCTTAAATGCGCTAGAGCACCACGACTTTGGCGCCGAGCGGCACCCGGCCAAACAGATCGATGACGTCCTGGTTCATCATGCGAATGCAGCCGGAAGAGACCGCCTTGCCGATGCTGTCCGGCTCGGTGGTGCCGTGGATGCGATAGCGGGTGTCCTTGCCATCCTTGAACAGATAGAGCGCCCGCGCGCCCAGCGGATTGCCGGCGCCGCCGTCCATGCCATGCGCCCACTTCGCATACCGCTTCGGCTCGCGCGCGATCATGGCCGGCGTCGGCGTCCAGTGCGGCCATTCCCGCTTTTCCTGCACCGTGCCCATGCCCGCAAAGGCCAGGCCTGCGCGCCCGACCCCGACACCATAACGGATGGCCTTATTCCCCTTCTGAACCAGATAAAGAAAGCGCCGGTGAGGATCGACCACAACCGTTCCCAGTGGATACGGCGTGCGATAATCGACCGTCTGCTTGAGGAATTGCCCATCGATGTGAGATGTATCGACGGCGTCGACGGGAAATTTTTCGGTGCCGCGCGCGGCATAATGCGCCGTGCTCGCCGATTGCGGCATCGGGAATTCGGCGGTGCGGAGCCCCTCGCCGGTCACCGAGCAGCCGGCAACGCCGAGCGAGAGCATCGACGCGGCGAACAAGCGCCGCGCCCTTCGAGTAGGCGAACTGATCATGATTGCTGTTTTCCGCAGAATGGCGCTGTCGTCGGTCTATTTGGTTTTCTTGGCTCGCGCGCGGGCATCGGCCACAACCCGCACGAAGCCGTCATAAGTCAGCGCCTGGTTGACCTTGAAAGCGCCGACCAGAAATCCAGGCGTGCCCTGCAGGCCGATCGCTTCGGCAATGTTCAAATTGCGCTTGATCAGACGCAGGATGTCGTCGGCATGCGCCGCGATATCGGCCTCCAGCTGCGTCTGATCGACGCCGGTCTTTCGAACGGCATCCAGCATCTGTTCCTGCGAGATGCCATAGCCGGGAATGTCCATCAGGGCGTGGTGGACCGGCAGATATTGATCTTGATACTTCGCCGCCAGCGCCAGGCGGGCACCGACGATCGAGGTCTCGTGCAAAATCGGCCAGTCCTTGTAGACGAGGCGGATATTACCGTCGGCCTTGACCAGCTTTTCCAGGCTGGCCGCGGCTTTCTTGCAATAGGGACAGTTGTAATCGAAGAAATCCACGATGGTGAGGTCACCCTTGGGATTTCCGGCCGTCGGCGCGTCGGGATCGTTCAGGATCATGTCGCGCGTGATTTCATTGTCGTCGGCGCGCGCCAGCGCCGGAACCACGAACAGCGATGCGGACATGGCCGCCAGCCGCAAAAAACCGGCGCGGGATATCGAAGAGGTCATCTGTCGTCTCTCCTTGAATTGGATTCAGGTCCGCCAGGCCTTGGCGACCTTGTTGAGGAAATTGTCGACGCCGACGTCGCCGACCACGCGGGCTTCATTGATTTCGCTGCCGTCGGGATTGAGGAACACGAC
>JBOHIT010000464.1:0-4818 GCA_050726155.1 Bradyrhizobium sp. | reverse complement strand
GTCGTGCAGAGGTCGTTGGAAGCGACCCTACACCCAATTCCCTAAATCTTCAATTCCGGTAGCTCGGGTCGATGCGATCGAGTTTGCGTAACAGCGGCGGCCACACCAGGTTGGTCGAACGCATTTCGGCGCGGTCGGGATTTCCGATCAGCTCCGCATTCTTGTCGACGACGGCCTGTTCCACCGGATAGGCAGTGGGGCCGAGCATGCGGGTGCGCACCTGCATCGTGCAGGCCCGCTCCAGATGGTACATGCGCTCGAAAGCGGAGGCGACCGAGCGGCCGACGGTGAGGGTGCCGTGATTGCGCAGCAGCATGTGGTTCTTGTTGCCGAGGTCCTTCTGCAGCCGCGGCCGCTCGTCATGATCCAGCGCGATGCCTTCATAGTCGTGATACGCGAGGTCGTGGGTGACCAGTTGCGCGGTCTGGTTCATCGGCAGCAGGCCTTCCATGCAACTCGCCACCGCCGTGCCGTCCGCGGTGTGCAGATGAAGCACGCAGCCGGCGTCCTCGCGCACCTCGTGGATCGCCGAATGGATGGTGAAACCGGCCGGGTTGATGCTGTAATCGCTCTGGCTCAGCTGGTTGCCGTCGAGGTCGACCTTCACCAGACTGGAAGCCGTGATCTCATCGAACATCAGGCCGTAGGGATTGATCAGGAAGTGATGCTCGGGGCCGGGCACCCGCGCCGAGATGTGGGTGTCGACCAGATCGTCCCAGCCGTAGAGCGCGACCAGGCGATAGGCGGCGGCGAGATTGACGCGCTGGTTCCACTCGGCATCGGTCATGCCGGACGGGACTTCCATGAGGCGAGCTTCAGCTGGCGACATAACGGTTTCTCCCGCAAGTTGGTTCTCGTGCGGGAGCCTAGCCCTGTGCCCGCGGCACAGCAAGGCGCGGCCAGGAACTGGCTGTTATGCCTTGCGGCGTTGAGGGATGCTACGGCGCCGGAATGGCGAGCAGGGACGAGATGCTGCGGCCGCGGATATCGTAGACGCGGGCGAACACGACATCGTCGCGCTTGATTTCCACGATGACCGGCGCGGTGAGGCCCTTGCAGTAGAACTCGCCCAGCGTCATCGCGAAGTCTGCGGCATTGCTGTCCCAGCCGATCGTGAAATCCGGGCCAAGGGCGACCTGCGCCGGACGTTGCGGGCCGCACACCGCAACCTTCCATTTGCGCCCAGCCGGCGCGACTTCCTGCCGCTCGACCAGTTCCTCGCGCAGTCCATCGGACGCCTGCTTCAGCGCCAGGCCCCAATAATCCAGCATGAAGAAATTGTCGGCGGTGCGAACCGTGCCGGCAATGTGGTTGAAATGGGTGTATTCGTAAGGGTGCAGGCGGATCATTTCGCTGAGCGGCAGCAACAGGCCGAACGCGAACGCCGCCACGGCGGCGGGTTGCCAGCTGCGGCCGTTTTCCTTCAGCCAGGCCATGCTCCGGCCGAAGGCGACACCGGCGAGCACCGCCATCGGCGGGATCACGAAAACGAAATGCCGGATGCCATTATAGAGCGCCGGACGCTTCACCATCGCGATCACCAGCGGCAGCGTGGCGGCCATCGTCAGCATCAGCATGATGGTCTTGCGGCGGGCCGGCACATCCTCACGCGACAGCGACGTCAAGGTGCCGACGATGCCGGCGAACAACAGCGCCAGCATGACTTCGGGAAGCTGCAGCGCGAACAGCGTCGGCAGGTACGACCAGGGCATATCCGGCACCGACACCAGCGCGCCGTCGAACATTTCCTTCCAGGGCTTTTCGAAGAAATGCGAGAAATAGGTCAGCGCCTGGAACGGATGGCCCGGTTCCATGATCGACCACGGCCATACCAAGCCCATCAGCAGGTAGCCGAACACGAGGCCCGGCAGCAGCACGTAGACCACGTGGCCGAAGCGATGCGCGGCTTCGCGCGCGCCTTGCTTGCGATATTCCTCGATCAGCAGCGGAATGAAACCGACGACGGCATAGACCAGCGCCAGTCCGCCGAGGATCCGGCAACCGATTGCAAGGCCGGCGCCAAATCCGACGATCAGGATGGTGCGCGGCGAAGGCGAGGGATACTCCTCGGCGAGGCGAACCAGGCCCAAGAGCAGGATCACCATCGAGACCGCGAACGGCGCGTCCTTCGGGTTCATGAACATGTGGCCGTAGAAGGTCGGGCACAGCGCCAGCATCAACAGCGTCGCGAGCCCGGCCAGCGGGCCGCCGACCCGCCGCGCCAACCGCCACGTCACGGCAAGGCCGATGACGCCGACGACGGCGCCGAGCAGGCGGCGCGTTTCGAACAGTTCGAGCGGGATGATCTTGTGCAGCAGGGCGGCCGCCATGTCGAAGCCGCCGCCGTACATATAGAGATTGGCGAACGACAGCGCGTGGGTATCCCTGAAACCGGAACCGTACATGCGCAGCAGCAGGTCGGCATATTCGGCGTGGGTGTAGTCGTCCCAGCCCAATCCGTAGTCACGGAAGGTCAGGCCGGCGACCAGGGTGACGGCGGCCAGCACGACCATGGCAAGGTCGTCCCAGGTCCGCTCCACCGAGCGCCGCGCAGGCGTATCGAGGGCAGATGTCGTGATGGATGACATGGCTATCGGTTAACCCGGTGTCCCCTATGGCCCAGCGTTTGCGCTTTTGAGCCTCTTTTCCCCGGCATCCATATAGCGCAGTTCCATTTACAAGTAATAAGGAATTGTGACCTAATTCCCTGATGCAACGCAACAAATTGGCAGCAATTGGTAGGCAGTAGATATACGGCAGGCCGCTGAACGCCACCTGAATGACGTGCGCGGCCAGCAAATTTTTGAGGGGGGCCCTCCGCCGCGAACAATTTCTAAGGGAACTCTGGGCAGAATTGCTGGTTGGCGATGCACACATTATGACGGTATCGTGGCGCTGGCGGTTTGCGAGCATTTCGGGCGCAGCCGGGGGGTTAGTTCGATGATGGTTGGCATGTTGATTGCCGGTATTGGCCTTGTTTTGGCGGGCCTGCTGGCGACCGGCTACGGAATCACGATCAACGAATTCAGTACGGGCAACACGCTGATTCTCACCGGCGTAAACGGCGTTTGCGCCGGCGCGATCATGCTCGGGCTCTGGGTGGCCGTCCGGGAACTGCAGAACATCGCGCGCCGGCTCGGCGGGGACGTTGCCCTGCAGCGCGGTGAGGCCGTGGTACGGCCGGTGCTTCCACCGGGTCTGTCGCGCGAACCTGCGTCCAGCGACGCTGCCCCCCCGTCCAACCAGGGAGCTGCCGAAAATGCCGGCGGCGCCGAGTCTGGCGCGTCGGCGGCACCGCCGCCCTGGCTCGATGAGGCCGCCACGCGCGAGCGTCCGCGCGGCGATGCTGCGGCAGAACCGGAGCCGGTCGAGGCCGCCCCGGCCAAGCCGAAGCGCAATTTGCTGTTTTCCTCGACGTCGCGGAAGGAACGCGAGCGGGCGCAGGCGCGGACCAGCGAGCCGCTGCCGCCGGATCTGCTGTCGGCCGACCTTCGGCCCAACCCGCCGGCGGTGCCGCCGCCGCCCGTGCCGGCCGAAGCGCCGCCCCCAACGTTCGACGATGCCTGGCCGAAGCCGGAACGGTCGAAGCCCGGCGAGGTGCCGCAACGGCGGCCGCCTCTGCCTCCGCGTGCGTCCTCGACCTTGACCGAGTCCAACGGCACTCCCACGCGAACCGACGAGCAGCCGGCGGTGACGGTGCTGAAGTCGGGCGTCGTCGACGGCATGGCCTATTCGCTGTATTCGGACGGTTCGATCGAGGCCCAGATGCCCGAGGGCATGATGCGCTTTGCCTCCATCGACGAGTTGCGCTCGCATCTCGATCAGCGGCCCTGACGCGGACAATACTTGTCTCGCCGTCGCATTGAAAATAAAACGCCGCGGTTCTTGTCAGATTCCCGGTAATTCGTTCATATTCACCAAGTCGTATAAGATTCTGCCTGCGTATAGGCACGGCCGGATACTTGCAGCACCTACGGCCCCTCGCGTTCGCGAATACCAGGAAGGTTGAGCCATGACCGATTCCGCCGGCAAGACGCCCGTCGAACTGACCGCCAATATCGTATCGGCCTATCTCAGCAACAATCCGACGCAGGCGTCCGAAATCCCGAACCTGATCAGCCAGGTGCACGCCGCACTGCTGCGGGTTTCGACCGGCCGGGCCGACACGCCGCTGGAGCCGGCAAAGCCGGCCGTGTCGATCAAGAAATCGATGACGCCGGAATATCTGGTCTGTCTTGAGGACGGCAAGCGCTTCAAGTCGCTGAAGCGCCATCTGCGGACGCAGTACAACATGACGCCGGAACAGTACCGCGACAAATGGGGCCTGCCGCCCGACTATCCGATGGTCGCGCCGAATTATGCCGTCGCCCGTTCGCAACTCGCCAAGAAGATGGGCCTCGGCCAGCAGGCGCGGAAGCAGAAGTAGCAGAACGTTTTCCAGCGAAGTTTCAGGACGCCGCGGCAAGCGCCTCGCGGGCGTCGGAGCGGATGCGCTCGACCATCGAACGCAGGCCGTTGGAGCGCTGCGGCGTCAGATGCTCGCGAAATCCCAATTCGTCGAACACCGCAATGGCATCCGTCGACAGGATCTGCTGCGGCGTCTGGCCGGAAAACAGCGTCAGCAGGATCGCGATCAGGCCGCGCACGATATGGGCGTCGCTGTCGCCGAGATAGTTCAGGTGCGGTTCGCCGTCGCCGCCGCGGTCGATCTGTTTCGAGAGCCAGACCTGGCTGGCGCAGCCATTGACCTTGTTGGCCACCGAATGCTCGGCCTCGGGCATCGGCGTCAGCATGCGGCCGAGTTCGATGACATACCGG
>JBOHIT010000463.1:0-10869 GCA_050726155.1 Bradyrhizobium sp. | reverse complement strand
CAGAGGGCGCAGGGAATGCCGGATGCGCGCTGCACCCGCGATCTCGTGAGCAATGTGCACAGAAAAGTGCGCCCACGAGCATACAGGGCAGCGGAGAACATCCGACATTCCCTGCGCAATGGCTTTACGGCTGATAGCGTGCTCTCCCCGGAGAACGGCTCTTTTGCCTCCGTTGCGCCCTGAGAAGCTGTTGCCTCCAGGTGCGTTGACGCCAGCACCGCGACGTCAGGACCACACGCCTTTGCCGTACGCGTCAGTCGCGCTCGTCTGTCGCGACATCAGCGTCCACCGCAACCCGTCCAACGTCCGTGACGACGGCCGACGCCCTCTGACCGGGACGGGATGGCTATGATGCGCCCTGATTTGCCTTCGGATAAAGCGAAATATTTTTTATTTTGGGGCTTGACATTATTTCTGAATATCAGCAGTGATTTGCCCCGACTTCCGCCTTCCGCCTTCGCCCGCTGGGCTACGGCGGACAAGTCGCCCGCTGGGCTACGCCGGGCGAGGCTACCGACGCCCTCCCCACCGCTTGCCGCAACCTGCCTGAACCCTTATCACTGCGCGTCGCCGCGACGGGTTCCGTCGAAATAACGCAGTGGTGGAGGCAGGGCGCTTGACGAATATGACTCCGGGCCGGGAACGGCTCCTATCGATCGCGAGTACGGTGATGGTCACGCTCGTGACCCTGGCCGGGCTGGAAATCTTCCTGCGCATTGCCGATTTCCGCGAGTTCCGCGAAACCCTGACCGAAACGGCGCTGGCCTACGATTTCGACTCCGATCTCGGCTGGGCGCCGGTGCCGGGCCATGCCGGCACCGTGGCCTCGTTTCGCACCACCCACTACAAGCACAACAGCCTCGGCCTGCGCGACGAGGAATTCAAGCTCGATGCCAAGCCGACCATCGTGTTCCTCGGGGACTCCTTCGTCTGGGGTCTCGATTCCGAAGCGGACGAGCGCTTCAGCGACTTACTGAAGCCCCGTCTTCCCGACTACAAGATTCAGGCCGCCGGGATTTCCGGCTTCGGCACCGATCAGGAATACCTGCTGCTGCAGCGGATTTGGCCGAAGGTGAAACCGGCCGTCGTGGTGCTGATCTTCTGCGGCTACAACGATCGCGACGATAATATGCGGAGCTTGTACTACTTCAACTACTACAAGCCCTACTTCGCGACCCAGCCCGATGGCTCGCTGAAGCTCATGGGCCAGCCGGTCCCGCGATCGCATCTGTTGTATTTCAGGGATCACTGGCTGGTACGAAACCTCTATCTCGCCCGCCTGGTCACCAATGTCTATTTACGACTCAAGTATCCGAAAGTGACCGTGCCGGATCCCACCGAGAAGCTGGTCGGAAAAATCCGCGACTTCGTCGAAAGCAACGGCGCCAAATTCATGGTCGGCATCCAGTATCGCGACGAGGCGCTGGCCCGTTACCTGGAGGCCAGCAAGATTCCGTTCGTGAAACTGGAGGGCGCTGCTTTCATCGAGGCTGGGCGCAAGGGAAACCTCTGGGGCGAGCACTGGACGCCTGAAGGCCAGAAAGATGTCGCCAACCGCATCTACGGCCTGCTGTCCGCCAACGGCGTGGCGGGCGCGAAAGCCGCGGGGAATTAGGGCCGGATCGGGTCGATGTCAGCTTCGGGTCACATGTGGTCGCCAGCCCCCGATGACGACGCTCGGAGCGACGATTCACATCGGAGAGCCTTTACGTTTAGCCGAAATATCTCGCGATTGGTCGAGCTCGCGTTTCTGCTTACGCCGGGAAGTACAGCACCATGCATCGCTCGAAGTGTTCTCGCGCGTTCTTGTCGACTTCAAGGTTGCGAAGATATCCGCTCGGTCCGTAGATCGACTTCACTATATCGGCGTAGAACTTTCGCACGCTGATTGTGACCCGGCAGTTGTATGAAATCGGCCACGGCGTCGGAGCACGAACTATCGACCGCGGCTTAGTCAAATCCATCACTTCGATCGGCAAGGCTCGCCGGCCGGCACAAACCGTCCACGTAACGCGCCTCGCTTTTTGGCCAATAAAGCGTCTAGGCTTTGTTGCCGTATCGAATACGACATATGGATATGCAAGATGCGCTGTCTTGTGCCGGATAGCCTCGTAGAGAATCTCCAATCGAAGCGAGTCGTAGTTCGTAGAATTCATAAACCTCAACGCGTATACCTTCAACTCCGCGAGGCCGTGACCATCAAGCTTACCGGCGTAGAGGCCGCTCATAAAGTCGGTGAAGGCAATGCAGGTCGTGAGCGCTGGAAAGTAAGCGTGATCTCTGTGCTTATTTGCAGTTAAACAAATCGCAATGTCTTTTCGAAATGTCCTGACATGATTGTTCAAGAACCGCCGGGCGAAACGAATCAATTCCTTGTCTGAATTGAATTTACCAATGGCCATTTCGCCTCTCCGGCTCTCGCTACATTCGACAGCAGATCGTACAACGCGGGCAAAGCGAGCGTGCCCACCGTCTAGAGCCACGATTCGGGATAGATGGTGGGCACAGCGCAAGATGCGCCTTTGCCCACCCTACGCGTTCGCTCCTCGCAATGACGGACAGCTAGAGATCCACCACCACGTAATCGCTCTCGACCGACACGGCGATGGTCTCGGCGATATACGGCCCCTTCACCAGGTTGGTGCCGGGTTCGACATTGACCGGATAGGCGCGGGCGCGGAAGCGTTTGGGGTCGCAATAGGATTGACCGGTGCGGATGTCGAATTCCCAGCCGTGCCAGGGGCAGCGGATGATCTCACCGAGTTTTGTATACTCGATCTCGCCGGGGTCGGTAGAAGTTGCGAGACCGATCAGCGGGCCTTCGCACAACGCCGCGCCCTGATGCGGGCAGCGGTTCAACAGGCCGAAGAACTCGCCCTTGACGTTGAAGACCGCGATCGGCCGCTCATCGATGGTGAGGAATTTTCGCGTCCCCGGCGGCAACTCGTCCACCGGGGCAATAACGTGACGAACCATCAGACTACTCTCTGCGCATGATCTGATCGGAAAACCGGTGCCCACTTTTCCGGATCATGCGATACCGTACAGCTTCTTCGCGTTGTCGAGATAGAACGCCTGCTTGTTGGCGTCGCTGACGCCGACCGGCAGCACGCGCGAAGGATCGTCGAAATCCCAATGCGGGTAGTCGGTCGCGAACAGCAGCTTGTCCCAGCCGATCCACTCGATCAGCTCAAACAGATGCTCGCGGCGCTCCGGGTCTTCCATCGGCTGCGTGGTCCACCAGATGTGGTCGCGGATATATTCCGACGGCCGGCGCTTCAGATGCGGCACCTCGCTGCGCAAACGATCGAAATTCTTGTCGAGACGCCAGCCCAGCGACGGCGCCCAACCGAAGCCGGCCTCGATCATCACCATCTTCAGTTTCGGATAACGCTCGAACACGCCTTCGAGCACGAGACTCGCCAACGCGGTCTGCTGGCACTGCGAATGACCGACCATCTCCTCGATGTAAAAGCTCGGCCAGCCGGATGCGGTGATCGGATTGCCGCCGAAGCCGAAGGCATGGACGCCGATGGGGAGGCCGATCTCCTGCGCCGCCTCATAGATCGGCCAGTAGCGACGCTGGCCGAGCGGCTCAACGTTGCGGGAGAGCAGCAGCACCTGGACGAAATTTTTGTCGCCGGCACGCTTGCGGATCTCGGCGGCGGCGGTCGGGCCGTCTTCATTGCCGACCACGATCGAGCCCTTCAGGCGGGAATCCTTGCTGGTCCATTTCTCGATCTGCCAGTCGTTGATCGCGGTCGCCAGAGCCGCGCTGAGATCGTGGTTGCGCAGGCCCTGCCCGGTGTTGAGCGGATTGAGCACGCCGAGTGCGACGTTGTAGGGGTCGAGCAGCTGCTTCTGCATGAAGGAAAGCGAGGAGCCCTGCGGGCCGCCTTCCGGCGGATACGCATCGCGGCGCGAGGCGTTGGGCTGCGCCTTCGGATAGGGCGGGCCTTCCATCATGCCCTGATAGGCCTGCTTGCCGTAGGTCTCGAGATGCGAGTGCCAGCGCTTGGCCAGGAACGGATAAAGTTCGCTGTTGGTCGCACGGGCCGGATGAATGTCGCAATCGGCAATCGCGGTCTTGACGCTGACAGACGCTGCCGGCTCGGTGCGGAACTGCACATTCATGGCGTAGCCTCCTTATTCAATTGGGGCATGATCTTTTCCGAAAACCGGTTTCCACTTTTCGGGATCATGCCCGCACTGTCTGCTTCAGCCGGCCGTACGTCGCGTTCGGATTATCGATCATGATCTTGCGGACAAGACTTTCCGAAATCCCCGCCGGCAGCACCTCGTCGCCGTCGAATTGCCAATGCGGATAGTCGGTCGAGAATAGAAGCAATTCGTCCGACTGCATATGGTCGAACAGGCGATTTAACGTGGTGGGATCCGGCGGCGCGTCGACCGGCTGCAGCGAAAAGCGGATGTTGCTACGCACAATTTCCATCGGCGCGCGGTCGACCCAGGGCGTTTCCATCCGCACCCCGCGCCAGAACTTGTGCAGCCGCCACAGATAGGACGGCAACCAGGTGAAGCCCGATTCCAGCATCACCATCTTCAGCTTTGGATGCCGCGCGAACACGCCCTCGACGATCAGGCTGGTCAACTGGGTCTGGAACGCCTGCGCCTGCGCGACGTAATCCTCGACGTGATAGGAACCCCAACCGACCGAGGTCGGCGGGTTGTGATAATTGCTGCCGGCATGGACGCCGACGGCAAGGCCGAGCCGCTCGGCGGCGGCGTAGATCGGCCAGTAAGCGCGCTTGCCGAGCGGCATGTCGCCCATCACCAGCATCAGCACCTGAACGAAGCGGCTGTCTTTGGCGCAACGCTCGATCTCGGCGACGGATTTTTCCACGCTCTGGGTCGGAATCACGATCGAGCCGCGCAGGCGGGAATCCTTGTCGAGCCATTCCTTGACCAGCCAGTCGTTGACCGCGCGGCAAAAGGCGTCCTGCATGTCCTCGGAGAACACCATCTGCACGCCGTACAAGGGATTGCAGATGCCGTAGCTGACCCCGAACGGATCGAGCGCCTGCTTCTGCATGTCGGCCAGGCTGGAGCCCGGCTTGCCCTGCGCCGGACGCCAGTCCGGCCGCGCGCTGATCGGCGAATTGGTCGGATAGGATTGCGACACCAGATCGGTCATGCCGCGCGTCGTCACCTGATCGCGCCAATAGTCGTTCAGGTACGGCAGCAGGGTGGTCAGATGAGGCACGGCGGGATGCAGGTCGCAGTCCACGCCGCCGGCGATCGGTGACGTCATGATGTTTCCTCGCCCATTTTTCCTTGCCTGGCTTTCCTCGTTCCCGAGCGCGGTCTCACGGCATCTTGTAGGCCGCGCCGCTTGGTTACCGCTTGGTTCTTGGGCTGCATTGAAGCAGGCTGGTCCGTGGCCTGCAACTCGGCAAACGCCGACACCCTGTGCTAGGAAAACATGGGTTAAGGACTTTCAGGAGATTTTGATGATTCGGACGGCACGCAACGCGATTGCGATCACCCTTTTGCTGGCCGGCAGCGCCCTCTTCCCGGTCGGCACCGCGTTGGCGCAGCAAGCAACGCCCGCGGCCCCATCCGCAACACCGCCGCCGGTCGATTTCTCCAGGGTCGAGATCAAGACCACCGACCTCGGCGACAACGTCTACATGCTGGAAGGCCAGGGCGGGAACATCACGGTGGCGGTGGCGAAAAACGGCATCATCATGGTCGACGGCCAGTTCGAGCCGCTGCACGACAAGATCAAGGCCGCGATCGCGACCATCTCCAACCTGCCGATCAAATATCTGATCAACACGCATTATCACGGCGACCACACCGGCGGGAACGAGGCCTTCGCCAAGGACGGCGCCACCATCGTTTCCGACATCAACGTCAAGATTCGCCTCGCGGAGGGAACCACCAACGGCCTGACCGGCGTCAAGACGCCGCCGGCCGCAGCAGCCGCGCTGCCGAAGAAGACCTATGCCGGCGGCGTGCTCAAGATCAGGCTCCCCGGCCGTGTCGCCGATCTCAAGCACATCCCCAGGGCCCACACCGACGGCGACACCTATGTCTGGTTCAAGACCGCCAACGTGCTGTCGACCGGCGACACCTTCACCAATGGCCGCTATCCCAATATCGACTTTGCCAATGGCGGCAACATCAAGGGTATGATCGCGGCGACCGACGCCTATCTCAAGCTGACCAACGCCAAGAGCCGCATCGTGCCGGGCCACGGCCCGATCGCCGACAAAGCGGCGCTGACCGAATATCGCGCCATGCTGGTCACCGCGCGCGACCGCATGGCGAAGCTGGTCAAGGAAGGCAAGAGCGAGGACGACGTGGTGGCGGCAAAACCATTCGCCGATCTCGACAAGAAATGGGCGCCGACCGAGCTCGCCTCCAAGAACTTCATTCGCGTCGTCTATCATTCGCTCGCGGACAAGCCTGACAGGAAGTCGTTGCTGAAGCGCATGCTGCGCCGGGGTTGAGGGAACATGAAAGAGCTCATTGCCATCGCCGAGAAGATCGCCGCCAAACTGATCGAGCGGAAACAGACGATTGCGATCGCGGAATCCTCCACCGGCGGTCTCATTTCGGCAGCGCTGCTGTCGGTGCCGGGTGCGTCGGCCTATTTCCTCGGCGGCGGCGTGGTCTACACCCGCGATGCGCGGCGGATCCTGATGGATATTCCCGATGACGCGATGAAGGGGATTCGTTCGGCATCGGAGCCCTACGCAAAGCTGCTGGCTAATCAAGTGCGCCAACGCTTCGCCACCGACTGGGGCCTGTCCGAGACCGGCGCTACCGGACCCACCGGCAACCGCTACGGCGACGCCGCCGGACACAGCTGCATGGCGGTCGCAGGCCCGCAGGCTGCGGTGTTCACGCTGGAGACCGGCAGCGCCGACCGGCAGGCCAATATGCAAAAATTTGCAGCTACGGCGCTGGGCTTGTTGCTGGAGAATTTGTCGAAGTAACTTTCGTCGTCCCGGCCTTGAGCTCAGATGCGCAATTGCGCATCGGGGGACCCATACGCCGTTTCGTTTGCTTTGTGCGACGGTGTTCGACGATCTTTCATCATCGCTGAAGCCTGTGGTTATGGGTCCCGGCTCAAGGCCGGGACGACACCGGAATGTGCGTCAGGCACATCAAGCGCATCTCAAGCTAATCAGAAGGACAAATCGGGATTCCCTGAAAGTCAGGGAAGCCTGCATCGGGCATGTTGATCCGGAGAAAGGGGACAATTTCGAAGGAAACGATATGTCGATGCTCAACAATACGTCCGGCCAATTTGCCGCTGCCACCGCGATCCGCGATTTTATCGGATCCTGCTGGAGCAGGCTCGCCCATCTCGTCAACCGCTGGATCGCGACCGTGATCGCTCATCGCAAGCATCAGGCCAATCTGTTCGTTCTCGGGCAGTTCACCGACAAGGAATTGAAGGATATCGGCCTCTATCGCAATCAAGTCGGCGAGGGGCTGGCGGAAGCCGCGAAGGACCGCTCGGCGTTGCAGGAATTCCGCCAACGTCAATCCATGATGTCGTAAAGCACGTTCGGACCGCAACGCGCGACGCTGCACCGTTTTCCGGATCATGCGCTAGCGCTGCGGTCCCGACAGGTTGACCTCGCGCTCGGCGCGGAACACGTTGCTGTGCAGGTTGGCGATCCATTGCCGGCCGCTGGAAGTGACGTTGAGATAGCGGATCGCGAGCTGGATCTGCGGCGCGACGTTGGTCCAGTAGAACTGCGGGAAGCGATAAACGATATCGGCGGGCGTGGCGTAGCCCAGCGTCTTGTTCAGCCCGATTTCCTCGAACTCGTAGAACAGCGCATTCGACTTGCGCATGTAATTGGGATCGCCGAGCTGGCCGATCAGGTCGGCCGCGCGCAGCAGCAAGCCTTCCTCCTCGTTGAGGTCGTCACCGTCGTTCGGCGTCTTGGCGTAGGGAAAGCGGGTGTATTCGATCGCCCGGGCAATCCGCGCCGCGTCGAGCTCCTCCACCGCATCGAACCGCTCGATCACGAACAGTTTTGAGCGATCGACATGGTAGGGTGCAAGCGCGGCGTCGGACGATCCGACCGGCAACTGGACCTTGCGGCCGGTAAGGTCGGCGACAAAGGCGTCATCCTCGTCGCCCTGGACGACGCCGCGGACATATCCGATGTCATGGCTGAGGCAGGCGAGGATGAAATTCGCGTAGTCGTCGGCGGTGGTGGCCCGCGCCAGCGCGCGGCCGACCAGGATGTCGTGGCCCACCAGCGTCACCAGCATCGTGTGCTCGATGTCGTGGTAGAGCGCATCGCTGTTGCCGATGCATTCCAGTGCCAGCCGGGCGGCAAACGGCATCAGCTCCGTCAATCCGGACTGCGAGGCGACGAACCGGCCCTTGGTTTCCTGCGCCAGGAACGAGCCCAGCGCCTGCGCGGTCAGTTGAGGAATGGTGATCATTTCGCCCCCCGCTCCAGTGGTTCGCGCCGCGAGCGACGGGTCATGCCGACCCCGGCTTTCCGATCGCTCACACTCCTGATCGGCGCCATTCTATCACCAATCCGCATGGCGCGCTCAGGAAGATACCTGCCCTGCCGCCGCTCTGCTGGATCGGGACGCCACCCGTGACTATAATGCGAGGCAGCCTTACCGGGGATCGCATCCATGCAACAATTCGACCGCGCCGCCGAAGATCTCGGCAACTCGATCCACTTCGAACACGTCAATGTCTTCGTGCCCGATCAGCGGCTGGCGACCTTGTTCTATGTCGCCGGTCTCGGGCTGACCCGCGATCCCTATCTGATGGTGTCGGACACCAATATGTGGGTCAATGTCGGCAAGAGCCAGTTTCATCTGCCTGCGGGCGCGGCGCAGGTGCTTCGCGGCCATACCGGCATCGTGATCTCCGGCCGCGAGGCGCTGCTGGAGCGGCTGGCGTCGGTCGCCAAGAAACTCGAAGGCACCAAATTCGCGTTCAGCGAACACAATGATTATGTCGAGGCGATCTGCCCGTGGGGCAATCGCGTGCGCTGCTACGAGCCGGACGCCGCGCGCTTCGGGCGCATCACGCTCGGCATTCCCTATGTCGAGTTCGACGTCCCGGTCGGCTCCGCGAAAGCCATCTGCGCGTTCTACCCCGAGATCATGGGGATGCCGGCCGAACTCAAAAACGGCGACGGCACCACCGCGCGCGTCAAGGTCGGCAAAGACCAGCATCTGCAATTCCGCGAGACCGACCGGCCGCAGCCCGAATTCGACGGCCACCATGTGCAGATCTACATCACGAATTTCTCCGGCCCCTACCGCAAGCTGCTGGAGCGCAAGCTGGTATCGCAGGAAGACAACCCGTACCAGTATCGCTTCAAGGACATCGTCGATCTCGACAGCGGCAAGCATCTGTTCACGGTCGAACACGAGGTGCGCAGCGCCACGCACCCGATGTTCATGCGGCCGCTGGTCAACCGCAACCCGGCGGAGACCAACCGCACCTACGCGCCCGGCCATGAACAATGGGCCTGGGCGATGGGGCCGGATGAATATGACAGGCGGTCATAAGCGTTATCGTCGCGGCCTTGAGCCGGGACGACAGCGGTGTTTTGGGCCGGAACAGGCCGAAAACGACAGCACGTATTCCGCTTTAACCAATAATTAACTATGCGTTTGCGGCCTCGATGGGCGCGGCCTAGCCTGCGTTGGAAGCGACCTCAGCAACCAACGAATTGGTGCGTGCCATGACGCATGGAAAATGGATGTTTCTCGCGCCTCTCAGCGCGGCCGCGCTGATGCTTGCCGCGGGCGAGACGTTCGCAAGGTCGGGCGTGGCAAGCGGGTTTTCTTCGGCGCGCCCGATCCCCCATGCCTCGATCGTGCCCTCCTTCAGGCACCACCCGCGACACAATATCGGGACCTATTGGCCGGGCGTCGGCGGCTATTACTACGGCCCCTCGAATGACGAACCCCTGATCGACGCAATACAACCAATGTCGCACGATATCCGCTACACCACCACCTACGATGTTCCCTGGGATTGGGCGCATCGCTATCCGCCGAACGTCGTCCCGTCCGATCGGCCCTATGTGTCGAGCTGTTCGTCGGAGCCCGTCACCGTTCGCGGACGGAACGGCGGCGAGCAAACCATCAACATCACGCGGTGTTATTGATCATTGTCGTCCCGGCCTTGAGCTCAGATGCGCAATTGCGCATCGGAGGACCCATAACCACGGGCATTAGTGGTTAGGCAAAGGTTGTTGAACAGCGCGCCTCACAATAGAGGGCACGGCGTATGGGTCCCGGCCCCCGTGCGCAATTACGCACTAGGCCGGGACGACGAGCTCGCCCGGACGACGACTACTTCTCCCTGAACGAGCGCATCAGCTGGTCGCTGAGCGGCTTCATCAGGTATGAGAACATGGTGCGGTCGCCGGTTTGCACGAAGGCCTCCACCGGCATGCCCGGGATCAGCTTGTTGGCGTCGCCGAGGCGGGCGACCTCTTCCGGCGGCATCGAGACGCGGATCGTGTAATAGGTCTGCCCGGTGCGCTGCTCGGTGGTGACGTCGGCCGAAACGCGCGTGACCTTGCCGTTCAGTTCCGGCGTGGTGCGCTGGTTGAAGGCCGACAGCCGCAGCAGGGTCTTCTGGCCGATCTGCAGCTTGTCGATGTCCTGCGGATTGACCTTGGCCTCGACCGAGAGGTCGTCGGCCTGCGGGACGATCATCATGATGGCGTCACCTGCGGTGATCACGCCGCCGACGGTATGGACCGTCGACTGCAGCACCATGCCGTCCTGCGGCGCGCGGATGTCGATGCGGCGCAATTGATCTTCCGCGGTGACCTTGCGCTCGACGAATTCGCCGATCTTGTCATTGGTCTCGCGCAGATCCTTGGAGAC